>JAYRVB010000375.1:0-3220 GCA_041918775.1 Chitinophagales bacterium | reverse complement strand
TACCACATGAACACCGAAGGCAACGTGATCCTCATGGCCATCGAAAGGCCGGATACGCGTGGAGACATGGATATTTATGTGAGTATACTGCAATCCAATAAAGTGTGGACCGAGCCAAAAAACATTGGCAATATCATCAATTCCGCGGGCACTGAAGGCAGCATATTTCTGGCTGCAGATAACAGAACGATTTACTTTGCCTCCAATGGACACAGTGGTTACGGAGGTTATGATATGTTCATGAGCAGACGACTGGATGATAGCTGGACAAATTGGTCGCCTCCATTAAACCTCGGCAGCAAGATCAACAGTGCCGGGCACGATTATTATTACACCATACCCGCCAGTGGCGATTATGCTTATTTTTCGTCAACCAATAATTCGTATGGCAAAGCAGATCTCTATCGCATTGCTTTACCAAAACCGCTACAACCGGATCCAGTAACGCTCCTGAAGGGTAAGATCATAGATTCGGAAACCGGAAAACCCATTACTGCAGAGGTGAGTTTTGGTGGATTGGTCAGTGACGAACCTGATGGGATCTCACAATCGGGAGATGGCAATTATCAGATCATCATCCCGGAAGACAATTACACAGTGACCATTACGAAGGAAGGCTATTTTCCTGTAAGTACCACCATCGATCCGGACCTGCAGTATGATGATGTAGACTTCAATCCTGAAGACTCTATCGCTGTCATCAAACATCAGATCACCACTGACATAAAATCAACGGTACGCACCCACCCACTTCGTGAAAAAGAATTAGAAGAAGAAATTGAAAAAAGATTACCTGAATTGACCAGCGACACAGCTGCCGATATTCGTTCAGCCATCGTTAAGGAGATCAGCACCGGCTTTGAACAAAAAGACAGTGTGTATACAGAAGTGCAGGAAGACATCACCATGATCCCGATACGTGAAGGCACGGTGATCCGATTGAATAATATTTATTTCGAAGCCAATAAATCTGACCTGCGCGCAGAATCTTCTGCTGCATTGGATGAACTGGTTGCCTTTCTTCAGGAAAATCCGAACATTTGGGTAGAGATCGGTGGGCATACGAATGGTTTGCCGAATGACGCCTTCTGCGCCAAGCTGTCGAACGATCGTGCAAAAGCTGTAGTGGATTACCTCATCACCAAAGGGATACCTGCCGACCGGCTGACCTGGAAGGGCTATGGCAAAACCATGCCGGTTGCAGATAATGCGACTTTAGAAGGTCGTAGGAAAAATCAGCGCGTGGAGCTGAAAGTGATCAAAGTAAAATGATCCTCATCTATTGCGACAGGTGATGTGCGGTTCTTTATCTGCTCCTCACACATTTATTTCCTTACTTTGCGCAAAAGTGATTGTATGGAAATGATCCATTACCACGTACACATGGATGCCCCGCATACGCACACATTCACGGTGCATATGCATATCCCTGCCTCAGGCGCAGATATCCTTACGGTTTGTCTGCCGGTGTGGACGCCTGGCTCTTACCTCATCCGCGAATACGCTAAAAACATCAATGCCTTGCATGCCACAGTCGATATGCAACCATGCAAGGCCAAGAAACTAAATAAACACAGCTGGCAAATACATACACAAGGAAAAGCCTGTGTAGTTACTTACGACGTATATGCATTCGAAGAAAGCGTGCGCACATGCTGGCTCGATGATGTGCATGCCAGCATCATTCCTGCAGCACTTTTTTTGCGAAATGCTGCGCATGACCATGCTTGCACCATCCATCTGGACCCCTACCCTGCTTTTAAGGAGATCGCTACTGCCTTACCTCCGGTACAAAATGATATTTGGACGCGGTTTGCATCGGATACTGATACGCTCTATGATAGTCCGATCGAGATCGGCAACCACAGCACACATCATTTTCAGGCAGCGGGCATAAACCACACACTAGTTGTTTCAGGTAGTGGGAATTATCAAATTCCACCCATGATCGATGATTTTATTCGCATCATTGAAACGGAGGTGAAGATATTCGAACACCACCCATGCCCATCCTACCTCACCATCCTGCAAACGTCAAACACCATGCGCGGCGGACTGGAACATAAAGACTCCACAAGCCTGATATACAAACGCCTGATGTTTGAACCACGAGATAATTATCGGGACTTCCTTTCGCTGTTCGCACATGAATATTTTCATTTGTGGAATGTAAAACGTTTGCGTCCGAAAGCACTGGGACCATTTAACTATCAGGAAGAAAACTACACAAGCTCGTTGTGGATCGCTGAAGGATTCACGAGTTATTATGACGACCTGATCGTATATCGTGCGGGATTATATACTGAACAGCAATATTTGCGCGTCATCGAAAAAAATCTGACGCAAGCGGAAAATGCACCGGGCAAACATGTGCAATCCATAGCCGAGGCAAGTTTTGATGCCTGGATCAAATATTACCGGCAAAATGAGAACAGCGAAAATAATCAGGTAAATTATTACGTACGAGGTAGCGTGCTGGCCACTATGCTGGATATCCTCATCATTCATCATTCAGGCGCAAGATATTGTCTTGACCAGGTGATGCGCGAAGCCTATCTCCGATTTTATGTAAATGCAGATACAGGATATACGGAAGAGGAATTTCGCGCCGTACTGGAACAATTTGCAGGGATAGACTTAAGTGACTGGTATGCCAATCATGTGTTCGGCACTACCTCACTGCCTTTGGAGGACACGTTTGCACTTGTGGGACTTACGCTCAACAATACCCTTTCCAATACCATCGAACCCGACATGGGTATCACCCTCAACGAAAGAAGTATCATTACAGCAGTGCGAAAAAACAGCGGTGCTGCCATGGGCGGTTTATATGTGCAGGATGAAATACTGGCCATCAATGGATATCGCATGCAAAATGGATTATTAGCCACTATGCTCAGCGGAAAAGCTGTTGGAGAAACCCTCACTTTTACGGTGAGCAGATACGGTTTACTGAAAGAGGTTACAGCGCGTATTATGCAAACAGATAAAGTAGATTACATACTCACACCTGCCGCTGACGCCACTACCACACAACAACGCAATTATGCCAAGTGGTTGTTTAGATAATCACTAGTGTCCGGGGTAATGCACTGATACTCTTCAAACGTGCTGTCACGTGCAGGATCTGCGCATTTTTGATCCTCACCCCCTGCCCCTCTCCTTATAATTTGATTGCATCAAATTTCAAGGAGAGGGGAGTGTTTTTACTTTTAGTGTG
>JAYRVB010000374.1:0-4126 GCA_041918775.1 Chitinophagales bacterium | reverse complement strand
CACTTCATTCTCGAAGGTACCGCAGAAGTCTTCGGTAAAGCCTTCATAATCTGCAGGTGAGAGCAACAGATCGAGAAAAAAATTGTCCTCTACAAATTCCGTTACCGGGCCTATGGAAAGTTCGACACATGCGGTGCCTATCCAGGCCTGGAGATCGTCGATATTATTAATGATCATGGCACCCTGATGCGGTGTTCCGAAAGTGACCAGACCTCCGAAAGTGCGTGGTTCGAATCCATATTCGTCGAGGGTATACATTTTATCGACTCTCCTTGATACAATTCCGCCCTGACTATGAGCGATCACGATGGCATGATCGTCTGCATCAATAAAAGTTTCGAAATCTCCTTTTAACTCCACGGCTGCAGCTTCGAGGGAAATATTGTTGTAATCGGGACGTGCACTATTGATCATATACTCCTGTTCCGACCACAGGGAAGCCTGGAACCAGCTTATTGCAGGTGTTCCGGCATCGTCGCCCTGTCCGCCAAGTCCATGAACAAAAAATATCCGCCGGTCCTGCATCAACATGGGATCAGCCCAGGTATCTTCCGTAAGTGTTGCAGGGTCGAAGAGCGCATTGATCTCCGTTCCGGAAATAGCACCCTTGATCTCTGTCGGGCAATCAATAGTTTGTGCCTTTGCTTCTATCAGGCAGCCCAGGCACAGGATAAACAGTAATTGTTTCATGATCGATACGTTTAATGTTGAACAATAATAGATTGCGAGCGCTCATAGCAAGCGCCGGTGAATGACACTACATAAATACCGGATGTCCAGGTTTCCGCATTTGTCTCAATTGATGTGCAATCAGGAGGCACACTGGTTGTCCAGATACAAGTACCATCTATACTATATACATGAACCATTGATGTTGTTCCGCAGGCAGGCACTTGTATGGTAAATTGTTTATCTGCGGGCACCGGAAAAATATCGAGTGCCGGCAGCTCCGGTGAGTCATCTGCTTCGCGTATAACGCCCGGAGTAGTTTTATAGTAGGGATATTCCACGCGCATCACTACCATGACACAATCATCCGGAAATCGCTGATCAGGATATCTTTCCTGTCGCACCCACAACACCGTTTGCCCGAGGTCATTCACCCGGAAATCGCGCAACAATTCATACTTCAAGGATCCATCCGTATGTCTGAGTACAAGGTGATTTGATTTACGTATGTTGTTATAATATAATTCGGATGAATCTCTGGTAAAGCGGAAAGTTCCGTCTCCCATATTTGTCATCACAAAGCCCTCCGCCAGCAAACTGGATTTTAAGGTAGTGGTCAGTTGCGTGTAATCCGGATTAATATCTTTTCCGGTGGATGAAAGGTGGGATTTTAAGGTGGTATAATGTCCTTTATACTCCGGTGCGTGTGGCATACTGCTCATGAGTACACCGGCAGCATCATATGCTTTATAGAATTTCTTGTCTGTAACAGTTTTATAAGGCATGCGCATCCAATCTTCATAATCACTGTTGTACATGTGATAGGTGGTGGTTTTGAAATCGCTATTTGCGTATACCGATATCACCACACTGTCCTTACTGGTGCGTTGCAGCATTGCCGTGCGCTGGAAGATCGGATAATCTGCGATGGAGTCGGAAAACTGATAATCGATGGTGCGCACTTCCACGCGTGTAACCGTGTAAGGTCCGAGTGGTTGGGCGTGCACACGTGCAAACACATGCAAAAATAAAAACAGAAGTAGCGGCAATATCAGTTTGCGTTCTGAAAAGCACACACGCAACACCGAATTGCAACTGCCTGGTGGCAGCGACAAAACAAGTAGTTTCATAGCACTTGATTTAAGGGTTAAACAATAATTACACTTGCAAGGCTAATTTTATTTCCTATTACCTGCAAATATTTTACAGACTTTGTAAGCGGTTAATCATTTACGCAGAAATACAACAGGCGATGGCGCACATTTATTAAGCGATTACACAAATGTCTCATATGCGTTCTACGTAATTCATCAACATGCTTTTCAGATACTCCTCAAAGAAATGTATTTTTGTGCATGCGCATTTCAGACAACATACGGCATATCCTATTTGACCTTGACAACACTTTATGGGATTTTTCGGGGAATTCGAAACGCATACTTGCACAGATCTACACCGATATGCAATTGTCGGAGAAAGGCATACCCGGCTTCGAGCAATTTCATGCACAATATGCTTTTCGCAACGAATATTTGTGGCAACAGTATGGCCTGGGTAATGTGACCCGGGATGAAGTTCGGCACAATCGATTTTACATTACGTTGAATGATTTTGGTATAGATAATTACGCATTAGCTGCAGCCGCTGCGGATTATTATATACAACACACCCGTCATCAGAAAGACCTTTTACCGCATACGATCTCCTTATTGGAATATGCTGTGCAGAAATACAAATTACATATTATCACCAATGGGTTTGACGAGGTGCAATTCTTCAAACTGGAAAACACCGGTATCAGAAAATATTTCGACACGGTGACCACTGCGGAAAATGCCAGAAGCCTGAAACCGAATAAACAGATCTTCGATCACGCCATAGCGACCATCCATACCGCCCCTGAGCATTGTGTATATATCGGTGACAGTCCCGAAGCTGATGGTCAGGGGGCCACAAAAGCGGGAATGGATTTTATCTGGTTCAATCCCAATGGCAAAGAAAATGTGTATGGGTTTAAGGAGGTGGGGAGTTTGGAGGAGATCATGGGGATGATATAGGGTGAGTTGGGAGTTGGGAGTTGTGAGTTGGGAGTTGGGAGTTGGGAGTTGTGAGTTGGGAGTTGGGAGTTGTGAGTTGTGAGTTGTGAGTTGGGAGGGGTTGGGGGTTTTTTTTAGGAACTAAAAAGCCTGCATGGATGAGATGCAGGCTTTCGTATTTTTTTATGGAAGTTTATTATTTCTTTGGGTCTTCCGGCTTAGTTGTTTCTTCAGGTTTGGCTGCGCTTACGCTTACACTTACCTGGTGACAGTTGGGTGCTGCGGTTGCTTCAACGGTATTTGCAGTTGTGGTAATGGCTGCATCAGTAGTTGTAGTTGTAGATGACGCATCCGGTGCAGTAACTGCTGAGGTGCGACTGGTATTATGACTGCAGCATGATTTTGTTCCTGATGGTGCGGTGGTGCATTTTACGGCGCCTTGTTGTGCGTCAACTGCATTTACAGCAGGGGTCGACATTTCTACTTTTTCTTCAGTTACCGGAGCAGTAGTAGTGGTAGTTGCTGTTTGAGCAAAGCTGATCATCACACCAAGTGTCATGCAGGCAGCAAAAGCGAATATTTTTTTCATAGTATTGGTATTCTTTATTAAAGATACAAAATTATCTGTTAACTCGTGCGATCACGGTTTGGCCTCCTTTTACCTTGTCGCCGATCTTTACTTCCATTGTGCTATTCAGAGGCAGGAAAAGGTCTACACGGGATCCGAACTTGATAAAGCCGAATTCAGCACCCTGGGTAACTTCTTCGCCTTCGTCGACATAAAACCTGATCCTTCTGGCTACAGTACCTGCGATCTGGCGCATCAGGATCTCTACATTATCGTCTTCGTCCTCGATCACAAAGGTGGTGCGCTCGTTCTCTGTTGAGCTTTTAGGATGCCAGGCGAGCAGATACTTGCCCGGATGGTATTTGAAGTATTTTACCTGACCGCTGATCGGGGTGCGGTTTACGTGGACATTTTTCACGCTCATGAAAATAGACACCTGCAAACGGCGGTCCTTGAAGTATTCTCCTTCATAGGTTTCCTCTACCACTACCACTTTGCCATCGGCAGGGGCTATGATAGCACCTTCCTCAACAAACAGTTTGCGTTTAGGATTGCGGAAAAATGACATCACAAAGATGATCCCACCCAGGGAAGCGATCAGTACAAGCAGGTTGAACAGCTTGTTTTCGGGCAGGAAATAATGGGTGCAGAAGTTCAAAATGACCAAAAACACCAGAAAACCAATGATGATCTTGCGTCCTTCTCTATGTATAAATCGCGTCAGTTGCATGTTGTATTAACGATATAGCCTGCAAAGGTAATACTAATTGGGGGTTGAGGGTTGAGGGTTGGGGGTTGAGGGTTGGGGGTTGAGGGTTGAGGGTTGGGGGTTGAGGGTTGGGGGTTGAGGGTT
>JAYRVB010000373.1:0-4577 GCA_041918775.1 Chitinophagales bacterium | reverse complement strand
TGTTGGCCTCTAGTGTGTCATGGGTTTCGGGCAGCTCCTCCAGACAGCCGATGTCGCGTAAACCCAATATGTGAAAACCCGGCGGCAACAAGGCCTGCACTTCTTTCACTTTGTTGGGATTGGCGGTGGCAAAAACCAGGGTCTTCATACCAGGTTGAACATCTGTTGTAAACGTGCCCAAAGCAGCTTCTTATACGCATCGGAAATAACTTCAAGGCTATCTGATATAAGCACTTCTAATCCATTGAAAATAAATGACTTATACATCAAGTTATCCACGTGAATTCCCAGGGCATTCAGGTTGGTGCCCAGCAGCAGGATACGCTTGAGTGTGCCGTGTGCGCGTAGCTCGCGAAACCGGAGGCCGGGATATTCGGCGAGGTTGATGAGGGCGATGGCACCTTCGGGTTGTTTCAGGGCAGCCAGGAGGCGCTCAGTGGCCAGCCTGCCTTTATCCGACAACGTTTGCCCTTGCTCCGGCATCGCGATCACCAAAGTTTCTGTATTTGGGGATAAAGCGTGGGTAAGGTCGTTGGCATTTGTTGGCGATATTGTTAGCTTTGCACCATCGGGGATGATGTAGATCGTTTCATTCAATACAGCAGCGTTAAAGGCTAAGTGTTCCGACATCTGAGCTGATTACCGGTGGTAAAAATACAGTGTCCCATAATTAATTTACGCAAGCGTTTTCAACAAGATGAACCTAACCATTAACTCTACGTATCCAATAGACATCACTAAGGTGGCCGTTTCACATATCGGCAGTGTGAATTTCGACGAATTACAGTTCGGCAAGGTGTTCACCGACCATATGTTTGAAGCTGACTATATCGACGGCAAATGGACCAACTGTACCATTAAGCCGCTGGCCAAGATTGAATTGCATCCGGCTACCAGTGCTTTGCATTATGGTCAGGCAGTGTTTGAAGGGATGAAAGCGTTCAAAACCGCTGATGGTCGTCCGATGTTGTTCAGACCGGATGCCAATTTGCAGCGCCTCAACGAATCCTGCGAGCGCATGGCCATGCCACAGATCCCTGAAGAATTATTCATGGATGCCTTACATTCATTGGTGCGTCTGGATGCCGATTGGATCCCGGATACGGAAGATGGTTCACTGTATATTCGTCCTTATGTGTTTGCCACCGACGATTTTGTTGGTATCAAACCATCCGACACCTTTAAATTCATCATCTTCTGCTGCCCGGTAGCTCGTTATTATGCAAAGCCGGTGCGTGTATATATGCAGGAACAATATGTGCGTGCATTTCCGGGAGGCACCGGAGCAGTGAAAGCTGCCGGCAACTATGGCGCCACCATGATGCCCCTGATGCATGCGCGCAAAAAAGGATTTGATCAGATGTTGTGGATCGATGGGGTTACACACAATCGCCTGCAGGAGATCGGCACCATGAACGTATTTGTGCAGATCGACGATACCATCATTACCGTGCCCACAGAAGAAGGTACCATCCTGAAAGGCATCACCCGCGATTCCTGTATACAGTTGCTCCGCGATGGCGGTTATAAAGTTGAAGAACGCGATATCACCATTCAGGAATTGCTCGATGCACATCGCAGCGGTCGCTTACATGATGCGTTCGGCACAGGCACAGCTGCTACTGTGGCTCCTATAGGTGTGATCGGTTATAAAGATCAGGAATACGAACTTCCTCCGGTTGAATCGCGCAAGATCAGCAACTGGCTGAAAAAAGAACTCTGGTCCATCCGCAAAGGACTTCGTCCGGATACCCACGGCTGGATGCAGGAGATCTGATGCTTATTCGATCCCGGTGATCATAAATTCTACACGTTGATTGGCTTGTCGACCCTCCGGTGTATTGTTGGAGGCTATAGGCAATGTCTTTCCATATCCGGCATAGGTGAGTCTTTCTGCAGGCACGCCCTTCGTGGTGAGGTATTCAGCAACCGTTTTCGCTCTTCGCGTAG
The DNA here is from genome assembly GCA_041918775.1 of Chitinophagales bacterium. GTDB lineage: Bacteria > Bacteroidota > Bacteroidia > Chitinophagales > BACL12 > UBA7236. The sequence goes on along the minus strand of JAYRVB010000373.1, from coordinate 2,627 downwards.
ATAACTGATGACAATAATTGTCGTCGCATACGCCATTGGTATGCCCGCGAATTTCCACGGTAACACCCGGATTCAGCAACAGAAATTGTGCAATGCGATCGAGTTCTGCAAAGGAAGTGTCTTCCAGTGTATTGGAATTGACTTTAAAGAGAATATTGCGCATTTGCACGATCACCCCTTTTTGCAAAGGCACCAGCGAAAAATTACGCACGGCTTCCATATCATCATCCAGTACCTGCAGATCGATCAACGTATCCATGCGCAGATAACCAGGTGCACTGATGATCATGCGATAAGCACCTTTTTCCGGCAGGATCACGTTGTATTTTCCAAGCGCATCGCAATACCCTTGTGCCTGCGTATTTGGTTTTTGTTCAATACCATAGCTAAGCGTTGCAGCCACCGCTGTGCCCTGCATGCGATCGGTAACTACACCTTTCAACCACATGACATTTTCGGGTTGCAGGGTAGGGGGCATGGGAATGCGAAAAATATCCAGGTTGGTCAATGCGGATTTACTGGAAGCATAATACCCATAGGCCCCACGTGCATCTGTTGAAAAATACACATCCCATTCGGCGGTATTTACTTCAGGACCAAGATTAACGGGTGTCGACCAGTTTTTCCAGCTTTCATCCAGGCGTTTCGACATATAAATATCCAGATTTCCGTACCCCGGAAATCCATTGGAAGAAAAATATAAGGTGGCATCATCTGCGCCCAGAAAAGGCGTCATTTCATTTCCGGCGGTGTTGATGACATTTCCCATATGCTGAGGTGGAGAAAAACTGCCATCTGCCTTTCTAAAACTTACATACAGATCGAGCAAACCATTTCCGGCAGGTGTTTCTATCGACATCAATAAAATATTGCCACCAACCGACATGGTAAATTCATTGTAGGGATTTACATTTTGAAAATCGTCGATATTTACGGCGCGTGGTAAACTCCAGGAATTGCCGGTGCGTGATGTAATGGATACACCACCACCTACCACACCAACATCGGTATAGGTATTTCCCACCAATGCGGTTTGACCATCAGGTGAGATATAACAGAGAAAGTTATGGTCGTCCGTATTTAATGGCGCACCAATATTTTGCGCAACTGTCCATGCACCATTTACAAAGGTACTGAACCAGATATCATCTGCATGCCCGGCACCGGCATTATCGGGATGTAATTTTCTGTCAAAGTACAAGGTTTTTCCATCAGGCGCAACGATCGGATACACTTCATCTACTGCCGAATTGATGGCATCGGGCAAACGTTCGGCAATACCCGGAAATGCCATGCCTGATAATGCGATCACCGGCAGGGTAGGATTACTGCCACTGCACAAACCCACGGCATCGATCTGATACGTATTGCTTTGCGGTGCTTTAAAAAATTCGATGAACACGGAACGGATCATTTCCGTATTAAAGGCCACATCTACAGAAAACATTCTACCACCTTGTACCGGATTTGGTGCATCTGCCTGATATACGGATATGCGTTTTCCATTTGTACCGATCAGTTCGATATGTTTGATATATCCGGCCTGATGATTTTCTACGATGCAGATGGTTTTAGCCACTAATGGCTGACGGAAACCGAGATGTATATATTCGGTGTTGCGCATATCACTAAATTCCGGCGACCATGCGCAGGTAGTATATGTTGGATTCGGATATTTATTTGGTGCAGATAAAGCCTGTGCAGCCGAAAAAAGTTTGGGACCTTTCTCAGAGGAAAAATCGATCAACTCATCCGCCCATTGAATACTTTGTGCATGTATCGTATGCACAAAACCCATACACAGATAGAGTATGCTTATGCGAAAAACCCTGATCACTAACTGCATTGCTTATTTGAACGTAACTTCCACGCGTTGGTTTCGTTTACGTCCTTCCGGAGTGCTATTTGTGTCGATAGGTTGTTTTGAACCATAGCCGATGGTGGTGATGCGCACCGGATCTATGCCTTTGTTCTTCAGGTACTCACGCACAGCGTTGGCCCTGTTCAAACTCAATTTTTCACAATAGGTTTCACTACACAAACCATTGGTATGACCACCGATCTCAATTTTCACACCCGGATTCACCTTTAAGAATTCATAGAGCTTGTTCAACTCTTCAAATGATTCGGGTTTGATGGTAGACTTATTCGCATCAAAATACAGGTTATCTAGAATGATCTTTTCACCGGTGCGCAATGGAGTAAGGCGGAAGTCGATACGTTTTACTTTTTGCTGTCTGAAGTCCTCGATATTGATGGTCGTTTCATACGGCAAATAACCTTCGCGAATTACCGTCACTTTATATTCGACACTATCGGTCACTTTCAGTCGATAGGCATTATTCAGTGTGGTCAATTGTATCGGATCAGCGATATAGCTGGTGAGGATAAAGGTGAGGTCGGCATTGATGGGCACATCGGTGGTGGCATCATACACGTTACCAAAGAGCAGGATCTCATTCGTAAGGCTGATGGTAAGTGCTTCTTTTTCCGGAACGATGACCTCTTCCTCAAACAGAATAGCCCCGGGATCCTCAGGAGTGTCAGGCACTATTTGATTTTCAGGATCACCTGCGATCACTTCCTCCACCAATTCGGCAAGCACAGAGTCTTCAGGGATCTTGATC
>JAYRVB010000372.1:0-3837 GCA_041918775.1 Chitinophagales bacterium | reverse complement strand
TGTATCCCGTTGCAGGCGGGGTGAAACTTCAAAAACGCGACAAAGGTAGGGAAACCTTTTAACAAATTTCCTTTGGTTTTGCCGGAGCCATTTGGTAACATTAATCTCCAAAACCAAAAAATACACTATGTTGAAGCCTGTTTACCTAACCTGTATGCTGATGTTGCCGATCGCAGTATTCGCGCAAACAGCCATTGGTATCACGTCTTACGATGTGCAAACCAACAACGGTGCCAAGCACCGCTTACATGTTAACCCTGATGGTACCATTTCGGCCGCTTGGACCGGTTCTATGGATTACACCGGCGCCCTCACCTTTGCCGACAGGGGTATGTTTTACAATCATTATGAAGCCGCTATGTGGGGGGCCTGGCCTGCTGCACGCGTGGAGCCGGTTAAAACCGGTTTCGGCGAGTTGATCCGCGTAGATGACCATGAAGTAATGCTGTCGCACGACGGTGTATTAGGCATTCAGTTGTTTGCCAATACCACTATTGGTGGAACATCATTTACCGAGCTGGCCGGTTCAGATGATATTCCGGGATTTTGGCCATCTGCGTATTGCCCGGACGGCACAAACGATATCTATGTGATCAATGCAAACGCCAACCCGCCAACCGAGCTCCGCTTTTCACGATCTGACGATGGCGGTGCTACCTGGTCGGTGTTAAATTCTACCCTGCCTTTCCTGACCGTTGCTGATGGATTCCCTGGCTTGAACAGTGGATTATATCAGGGCGCTGAAACGTATCAGATCGCTGTATATGGCAGTGATGTATATGTACTGGTAGGTATGGTGAACAGCGACCTGCTGTTATTGCATTCTGCCAGCAATGGTGCTGTAGGTACCTGGACAAGTCAGGTACTGGTAGACAACCCGCTGGTAGCCTGGAATGGTTTGACGCAAACAGATACCAATGGAGATTTTATCACGGATGTGATCGAAACTACCGATGGTTATTACAATATGTTTATTGACGATGCCGGATCAGTACATGTATTTGCCGGCTACGTGAAAGTATTCAATGATGGCATTGGCGCTTTTTGGAGCTACAATTGGCAGAATGCCATGAAGATGTGGTACTGGCACACCGGTATGGCTGGTGCTTCATTGATCGATCTGACCCTGGATTGGGATAATACAGATGGACTCGGTGATCCTGTTGCAGGTATCGGCGCATTCCGTTCACATTACCGCAATCCCGGTCTTACTTCCATGCCGGGCGCTTGTATCGACAATGCTACCGGTAAATTGTATTTACTGTATACCATGCCCATCGAATACACAGATGATTTCGGTGATCCTACCAACTTATCTGCACAATCTCGTCGCGACATATTTGGTGTTGCTTCTGAAGATGGCGGTATGACCTGGTCGGCACCTGTAAATATGACCAACTCTGCTGAATCCGGCAAGGAGAATGTTTTCCTCACTGTTTATCCGCGTTACGAACTTGCACGTATACATACCTTGTGGCAGGAAGATCTGCTGCCGGGAACAGCCATTACGGATTTTGATCCGGTTGATACTAATTATATTATGTATCGTTCATTGATCGATGCTGACTTTGGTGAGATCGTAGCTGTTTGTAACGCGGCAACCGCACCAACGGGAGTGGGTATTTCTGACCTGACACCAACAAGTGCTACACTTAATTGGGATGCTGTAGACCTGGCTGATCATTACGTAGTTTCATTCTGGAATGCAGCTGCACCCGGAACTATCGGCAGAGTGCGTCCTACTGCCAACATGTATATGATGGAAGAAGGTGTTTTAGACCCGGAAACCACTTATGGATTCCAGGTGAGAACAGTATGCTACGATGCGGGTGAAAAATCACCTTATTCAGATATATTCTATTTCACCACTCCACCATTGCGTACAGGCGACCTCCTGCAACAGATCGCGTTGTATCCAAACCCGACAACAGGTATGTTGAACTTGAATCTTTCCGGTGTTGCAGCCGGCGAACTGGATATTCACGTGATCAATGCTGTAGGTGCTGAGGTGTATACAGAACATATCACAGTACAGGATAATTCAATGGTGCATACCATAAATTTGCAGGGTAATGCTTCAGGTTTATATCATGTAATGATCAGCAGCGCAACAGAAACACAAGTGAAGTCTGTGATCATTGAATAAAGGGATATGCGGTGATAAACGATTATTGTTTGATATTATACTTTGCGTAAATACATCACCTATCAATGCATTATTTCATTTTCAATACAAAAGCCTCCGTATCTTTTATGGAGGCTTTTGTATTTTAGAAAAGTATATTTAGAGATCTAATAAATTACACATGATGAAACGAATACTCCTTTTTGTTTTAATGAGCAGTTGTATCCTCGCAACTGCACAGATCAATATCGGAACAACCACCTACGATGTGCAATCGAACAACAGTGCTAAGCATCGTATTCGGGTATATGATGGCGGACAGATCTCTGCCATCTGGACCGGCTCTACAGAAGTTGGCGGCGCGTTTACTGATAGAGGGATGTTTTACAATCATTATTCCGCAGGCGCCTGGGGCGCAGCACCTGTTGCCAGGTTGGAAACGGTAAGAACCGGATTTGGTGAACTCGTTCAGGTAGACGACCACGAAGTGGTGATTGCACACGATGCCGGCGCCAACCGTATGCAGTTGTTTGCCAACAGCGTAATCGGCGATAATAGCTGGACAGAGCTTGCAGGTAGCGATGATATTCGCGGTATTTGGCCGGCTGCTTTTTGCACTCCAGGTACAGAGCAGCTCTATGTGGTAAATGCAGATACGCAATTCGTTACGGGACTGAATTTCTCACGTAGTGATGATGGCGGAGAAACCTGGAGCGTGTTAAACAGCGCACTGCCTTTTCTAACCACTGCAGATGGTATGCCGGCGATCACAAATGGCGCGGAAAATTATCAGGTAGTTGCCTATGACAATGAGGTGTATGTGTTGTTTGGTATGATCAACAGCGACCTGATCCTCATCCATTCAAACGACTACGGCAATGAAGGAACCTGGGAGCGTATAGTGCTGGTGGATTTTCCTTTTGATAATTATACCGGCACCGTACAAACTGATATCGATGGTGATCTGATCACAGACACCATACCTACCACCGATGGTTCCCATTTTATGATGGTGGAAGACGATGGCACCGTACATGTGTTTTCACCCTATTATCGAATTTATAGCGATGCAGGTGCATTTTTTTATACCGTGAATTGGAATGCCATGGGATTATGGCACTGGTCATCACCCATGGGCGAAGCGGAATTGATCGATCTTGAACTGGATTGGATCAATGCAGATTGCACAGGTGATGCATATACCGGTATCGGTATCAATACGATCAACTATAGAAGTGCGGCAAACGTAACCAACCCAACCGCTGCTTATGACCCCGTTACAGGAAGAATGTTTGTACTTTATAGTATGAAGGTAGAGTACACTGATATATACGATGATCCGTTAAACCCCTCTTCGCAATCCTTCCACGATATTTTTGGTATGTTCAGTGATGATGGCGGTGCGAGCTTTAGCGATCCGGTAAATCTAACCAACACTGCTGAAGCCGGTGAAGAAAATTTCTTTTTGTATGCCTACGACAGGGTAGTGGATGGCAAGATACACGCAGTATGGCAACAGGATAATGAGCCCGGACATTTTAATGAAGGTGATCCGATCACTACCAACAACATTTTATATAATGCGTGGGACATAGAAAGTTTTTATCCAACTCTGCCAACAGCAAACTTTTCACATATCACGGATATCGGAGAAGTAACCTTTACCAATTTGTCGGTGAATGCAACAGGTTGTTTCACCTGGGATTTTGGCG
>JAYRVB010000371.1:0-2368 GCA_041918775.1 Chitinophagales bacterium | reverse complement strand
CGCCGTGAGTCCATCCTCACAAAGGGTGATGTCCAACCCGCGTTTCTGCAAATTGTCCATGGTCACAAAACCGAGATTTACATCATCCTCTACGTATAAAATGCGTGGTTTTTTGGTTTCCATCTTCTTGGATCAGGGAATTATGATAGTAAATATACTGCCTTTATTGATTTGAGAGTCAACACGCAAACTCCATGCGTGTGCTTTTGCGATCATTTTAACATAGTTAAGCCCAAGCCCGTAGCCTTTTACATTGTGAACATCTCCGGTAGGCACACGGAAAAACTTCTCAAATATCTTGCGGTGATACTCCTTTGGAATACCAATACCATTGTCGGCAATACTAATGAACAATCCACCCTGGTCGCGTCCTACAGCTATCGTGATCTCAGGAACTTTATCATTGTATTTCAGGGCATTGTCGAGCACAGTGTTTATCACATTCTGGAAATGCACCATATCTGCCGTTACCTCATCTCTGGAAGTGCTATATTCGGTAATGAGGGTACCACCTTGTTCATTAACGCGTACGGAAAATGACTGCACGATCTCTTCCATCACCGGCAATACATGAAAGGTTTCGAGATTCAGGGTGATCTCATCCACCTCCAGGTTAGCCAATTCCAATATCTTACTCACCTGACCCGTAAGTCGGTTATTTTCATTTTTAATGATGGCAGCATATCCCTTTAATCGCACAGGATCATCTGCGATATCAGGTTCTGATAGCACTTCGGCAGCAATACCGATGGTGGATATCGGGGTTTTGAATTCGTGCGCCAGGTTATTGATAAAGTTCTTTTGAAATTTACTGAGTCGCTGTTGCCGAAGGATCACATCTATGGAATATCCGAAAAAGGCCAACACCACCGAAAGCGCAATGATACTCGTGGCCCACACAAACAACATCACCGAACTCACGATCGGACGCTGCGGGAAATTGATCTTGAAGTAATAGGTAGATTCTGTAAGCTTCGGCAAATTGGTTGGATATACCACTGTGCCTGTTTCTGTTTCTGCAGTTACTGTTTCTTCAAACACCAGGTCATCGCGCGACGATTCATATACCTGATACACAAAATCCACTTTGTGAAACGGATTGGCAAATTCGCTGCGGATCAAATAATCCAATTGATTCAGGTCTATCGGTTCATCGATATCTACCAGATAGGCATGCGGAGAAATTCGAATGACCGGACTATCCGTAACTTTTGTACCGTGATTGGCAATTTCAATACGTGCAGCAATTTGTTCGAGGGTAATGGTAATTGCACTTTCAAAATTGCTCTGATTGATCACTAAACCTTTGCGAATCCAAAACACTTGCGACAGGATGATGGTAACCACCGCCACTATGCCCAGCGCTATCACCCATCGTATCGTTGTTACATTCATATTGGAGACCTAAAGATACAGGTAATCGTATCTCGAAAGGTAAGACGTTACTTGCCTGCCGCCAGTTGCTCACGCGACTGTATCAATCCGGAGTGCATGGCATATACCATCAACTCCCCTGTTGAATTGATACCCAGCTTGCGCATGATGTTTTTTCGGTGTGTGGTGATGGTATGGAAACTGCGGTACAGTTTATCAGCGATCTGTCGCGTGGTATATCCATTGGCGATCAGGCGAATGATCTCAATTTCACGTTCCGATAAACCTGCAGGCGCGCAATCTTCCGCTAAGGTTCCTGCACCATCTGTCAGGATATTGATCACTTTGTGACAATACATGTTTTCATTGCGCAACAAGCCGTGTATAGCATCAATGATCTCCTTTTCATCGCAGGTTTTGGTCAGGTAGCCTTTGGCACCGCCTTCTACGATCCTGCGCACCAGATTCGGGTCGCTGATGTCGGTGATCAGTAGTGTGCGTGCTGAAGGGCAAACAGTTTCTATCGTATGCAGATCATCCAATCGAAAACCTTCCAGACTTAAAGGGTCTATCACCAGAATATCAGGACGCATGTCGTGCAGGTTGTCAAACAAGTCCTGTTTGTTCACCATCACACCCATCACGTGCAGGTTCGGATATCGCTTAAATATCGACTGCAAACCCTCGATGATGAGGTACTGGGTTTCGGCTATGATGATGTTGATCCTGGTCAAAATCTCTATTTAGACTAATTCTAAACATAAAGATACGGCAAAATGTTTGAATCGCGCCAAATTCGGGCTCAAACCCATAAAAAACGGCAACTCCGGGGGAGTTGCCGCTCGATCTTTGATGTGGAAATATATTATTCTACCACCACAAAAGTGGCACTTGCTTTGGCAAGATTGGCATGTAATTGGATGTAATAGATACCGGAGGGCAGGTCGTGCACATCCAGGATCACCATGTTTTCGCTGTACTTGTAAGGCATGGT
>JAYRVB010000370.1:0-2615 GCA_041918775.1 Chitinophagales bacterium | reverse complement strand
GTATCAGAAATTGGGAATTACTGTGCATTACGTAGACACCACCGATGCAGAAAATATTATTCCACTGATTTCTTCACGCACAAAATGTATCTGGCTGGAGTCGCCCACCAATCCGACATTAAAAGTAAGCGACATCAAACGCATTGTGGATATTGCACACGCAACCAATGTGCTGGTGGTTGTTGACAATACCTTTGCCGGACCCCTTGCCCAACGTCCGATCGAACTTGGTGCGGATATTGTGATACACAGTGCCACTAAGTACCTGGCCGGACACTCTGATTTGTTGGCGGGTCTGGTGGTTACGCGAAGCGCTGCATTGGCTGAGCAAATTAAATTTATTCAAAACGCCACCGGCGGTATTTTAGGTCCCTGGGATTGTTTTCTTACCATACGTGGTATTGAAACCCTAGAGCTGCGTTTCGAACAACAATCGCGTTCAGCCCTGACCATTGCTGAATTCCTCAGCACACATCCGGCGGTAGATGTGGTGCATTATCCCGGCTTGCCCACACATAAAAATCACGAGATCGCTGCAGCGCAACAACATGGTATTTATGGTGGAGTGGTATCCTTTAGTTTAAAGGAAGATACCGAAGCACAGGCGGCAGCATTTGTTACACAAACACAATATTTCAAACTCGCCGAAAGTCTCGGTGGCGTGAAAAGTTTATTGTGTCAACCCGCCAAAATGACCCATGCTTCCGTGCCACGTGATAAGCGATTGGCTGCAGGTGTGCAGGATTCGTTGATCAGACTTTCATGTGGTATCGAGCGCACAGAAGATCTGCTGCGCGATGTAGAACAAGCCTTGCAGAAAATTACTTCACCTGTAAAAGAACAACGTTATGCCATCTGTTAATATCGGATTATTTGGATTTGGCGTGGTGGGCGAAGGTATCTACCGCGTTTTGCAACAGAAGCCGCAACTGGGTGCGGTGATCTCCAGGGTGGTGATCAAACATCCCGAAAAGGAACGTCAGGCACCTGCGCATCTGTTTAGCACGGATGCGTACACGATACTGGATGATCCTGAAATTGCACTGGTGGTAGAACTCATCGATGATGCCGAAGCTGCTATGCACATTACACTGGAAGCATTGCGCAGGGGTAAAAGTGTGATCAGTGCAAATAAAAAAATGATCGCAGCGCATTTGCCGGTATTGGTGGAAACTGCACGCGCACATAAAGCGTCATTCCTGTATGAGGCAGCCGTTTGTGGATCCGTGCCGATCATCCGTAACCTGGAGGAGTATTTCGACAACGACCTGATCACACATGTTACCGGTATTGTAAATGGTTCAACCAATTATATCCTCACACGGATGCATAAAGAAAACCTGTCGTATGCCGCCGCTCTGGAGCAGGCGCGTGCAGCAGGGTATGCCGAGCGTGATCCTGCATTGGATGTGGAGGGATGGGATGCGCGCAATAAGATACGCATTGCTGCAGTGCATGCTTTCGGGTTGTATGTGGATGCAGAAGCGATACCGGTAAAAGGCATCACATCCATAAGCGATTTTGATATGCGCTACGCTAAGGAAAAAGGCTATGTGATCAAGTTGTTGGCACATTGTTCCGTACATGCGGATGGCACACTGAAAGAGATTTCGGTGGTGCCTTCCTTTATTCCGAAATTGCATGCGCTGCGACTTACGGATGATGCCTTTAATGGCGTGCTTATCGGCGGTCAATTATCTGATACGCAGTTTTTGTACGGGAAAGGAGCCGGCCGATATCCAACATCATCCGCAGTGCTCAGTGATATTTCAGCGTATACCTATGCTTATGCATATGCGTATAAAAAGGGGATTCGACGAGTGACACATTATGCGTCTGTGGAAGATGTGTTTTATGTGCGCTTCCCTGCCCTTCGTGCCGCAGAAATATGTGCAGCAGGTGAGGTGTTGGAATATTATCGGAGTGCGCAGCATCACTATGTGATCATGCACAGTTCCCTGCCTCATTTATTGGAGATCTGCCAATCACCGGATATTTCTGTGGTACGCTTTATCGATCGCAATATCGAGCACACCACAGCACTGGAAACGGTGTCGGAAAATTATTTTTCCGTCAACTGATAGATCGCCGGGAGGTTTCGACCCAGTTGGTTATAATCTAAACCATAACCCACTACAAATACATCCGGAATGGAAAATGCAACAAGGTCAGCCGAGGGGTAATGTGCCCTCGGTATCTCCTTTTGCAATAGGGCAACGGTGTAGACAGATGCAGGTTGTACTTCAGCCAGTTTATCAAGTAAAAAGGCAACAGTATTACCGGAGTCTATGATATCCTCAACAATGATGACGTCGCTACCGGTCAATCCTTCCGGCAATCCGTCAAAGGACGCTATCGCGCCTGATTTTGTTCCGGTATACGACTGTACTTTTACAAAATGGATGGTGCAGAGTGGGTGAAAATGTTTGAGTAATTCAGCGCCGAACATGAATGCGCCTTTCATGATGATGAGCACAACAGGTTGTTTGCCTGCATATTGTGCAGATAGCGTTGCGCCTAATTCAACAATGCGTTCCCTGATCGCTGCTGACGAAATAAAAGGTGAAAACCTGAGGTCGTGGAGTTGTATCATTTGTATCCAACAATCAGTCGCT
>JAYRVB010000369.1:0-3371 GCA_041918775.1 Chitinophagales bacterium | reverse complement strand
CGACTGGATCGCTGCCGCGACTGCCTATTCGGTGCATGGTGTGCAGATGATACGGTGATACTCGACGCCACCTGGCCGGATGCCACCTACTTATGGAGCACAGGCGAAACCACAGCAGACATCGCAGTAACTACAAGTGATACCTACATGGTTGTGGTTACAGATGCATCTGGCTGTGTGGGCAGCGATGAGATCAGCATCACCATACATCCGCTTCCGGTTGCCGATCTGGGTGAAGATATCACTACCTGCGATAATGTACCGGTCATTCTAGATGCTACTACACCCTTCTGCACCTACCTCTGGAACACCGGCGAAACATCTGCCACCATCAGCACAAGTACTGCCGGCGAATATTGGGTACAGGTAACCAACTCTTTTGGTTGTCAACTCATCGATAGCATCACCATAAACACATTAGCCTCCACACCGGTCAGCTTCACCTATACCAAAGGTATACTCTGCCATTGGGAAGCACCCTTTCCATTAACCGGTGGAAGTCCGGATGGTGGTGTTTACGAAGGCCCCGGTGTAAGCGATGGCATTTTCTCTGCCGAACTTGCCGGAGAAGGAGCACACGAAATTGCCTATATATTCACTAACGACGAAGGATGCACCGACACCGCCTATCAAACCATCACCGTAGAAATATGTCACAATATCCTGACTTCAGAAGTTGCGGTACTTAACATATACCCAAACCCCACTATGTTCACCTGCACCATCAACATACCGGAAACCATGATCCGGGGTCAGCTCCAGGTTTTCGATCTCTATGGCCAATGCGTTTACACCACAAACATCATACATACCCAACAACTACTCAACACCGCAACATTCCCACCAGGACAGTACCACATCTTATTGCAAAAAGATGGCATGTATGTGAGAAGTAGTTTGGTGGTGGTGAGGGAGTGATGGGATGGTGATTTCTAGAAAACCTAATTGTCAGGCAAAAGGACAAAGTAAATTAAGATGTTTTTTGACTCTAATAAATAAACTCCAACATACTACAATATTTGTTGATGCAATCAAAATCGTAAAATCCATGATCAGTACTTAATGTTTGCGCACCCCTCAGCCAATTTCTATTTTAGGTAACACAGGGTTTCGATAAATATTTCCAGAAATTGAAACCGAATTGCCATATATTAAATAAAAACGTGTTGTGCTACTAAAAACTTAATGCATGTTTAAGTCTTGAGAGTTTAACACCATTGGTGAAGTTAATTAAATTCAGGATAGATATGGCTGACACTTTGCTGGAAAGCCTTGTCAGGATTCCGTTGTAGGTTTTAGCATAGTTTCTTTTCAAGTTAAATTGGTCGCAAAGCTGCGCAAATACAGTCTCAATCATTTGGCGTTTTCCTTTCAGTTTTTTGGGGTATTTCTTATAAGCATATTGATTGCTCCTGAATGGAACGCGCAGCCGGACCTCAAAATTTTCAAATAAGTTAAGCTGGACAGTTTTTGAAAGGAAGGCTCTGTCGCCGAGCAAGTCCTTGTTTGATGGTAATGTTTCGATGGATTTTAAGTAATTGATATCATGCACATTTCCCTTAGTAACTCCGCTCTGTTGAACTACCCCATTTCCAAATATAACCAGATGTAATTTGTATCCAATGAACCAACCCTTGTTTACGGCACTATAACCCTTGGCGGGAGCGGTTTCATAATCCTGCCTGCATATTTTATAGGATGTTTCGCGGGCGAGTTTGATTACCGGCACCGGCACACTGTCAATAATCATTGTATCACTTTCATTGGTTAGCCGCAATGCAATACAGTCCTGTATTCTGGCAATCTGCGGCTGAAGTCGTCGCCTTCGTCTGTTGAACCGCGTTCGATCAATCAAATCAGGGAAATCACCTGCGTAATCAGTCTGTAATTTACTCCACAACAAATTTTCTGAATCAATCCCTAAAGTCTCCATACAGCAGGAAAGGGCGAGAATGCTGATATCATTCATCTTCGGTTTAACGGGATAAGATCTGAAATTGAAATCCTTGTTCACCGCATCCTTAAATATTTTCTTGCAGATCAAGTAAAATTTGTCGAAATTTGATTTCAGGTTGTGCATTGAATTTAGTTTTGTTGCAAAAACCAAATTGCTGATTTTCAGCACAATGCGCAACCCTTTTTGTACACATATATATGTCAATTTCAATAGCACAACACGTTAAATATTACAATCACGATTCGCTAGTGAACTCCACTTTTTTACGTGAATTGAGTGACGGCTCCTTAATATTGCTGGTATATGATCCGTTTGATTTGTTTGGCTCCATATTAATAAAAACTACTGCCGAAGGGGGGGGGGTAGCTGGGAGAAACGGTATGGCACTGCTACTGAACGAGGTGCCCTTCAATTCGATATATATGCAGATACCATATTTTTACTAAACAGTTACAATGATTGCTTGCCGGACCGATATTGGATAAGAAAAATAAATCCGGATGGGCAAATAATCGAAGAAAATTATTATTCGGACATTGGAGTTTGTCCGGTTGATGCCAGACGTTCTCAGGATGGAGGATTTTATGGTTCAGGGGTATATTACCCTTCGCCTCCCTGGGACACCTTTGTTTATAAAACTGCACCCGATGGCAATTTCCTGTGGGATTATAACACGAATTTTGGCGATACGATTATTTCAGGTCAACATTTTCCACACGTGGCTACTGAAACGGAATCCGGCGATTTGGTTGTCGCAGGTTACTACGAACCCAACGAAACCACCGCCTACCTGGGCCTTATTTGCAAGGTAAACGATAGCGGAATCCCCTATTGGGAGCGTGTATATCGATCAACCAATGATCCCGATAATGATTGTATGATATACGATGTGACGGTTCTACCTGACAATAGCATACTTTGTGTAGGAGGCGGTTTTGGAGACAACCTGATGGAGGGATTTAACTTCTGGCTCCTCAAACTAGACAGCATGGGTTGCCTGGTGCCCGGTTGTGATAGTATGGATATCGGAATAATGGACATCAATTTTGATGATCAGGAGATATTGGTTTTTCCTAATCCGGTTGTAAATGAAGCCATTGTGCAGATTAGCACCAATACTCCAATAGCTCAGCAGGAAATCAATTATCGGCTAGTTAACCTAAATGGACTTACCGTTCAATCAACTTGTTTACCTCCATATGCAGTGCATACGGATGGAGGTAAGCTGCGCTTTCCTCTACACCTGGAACAAGTACCGGCTGGCATTTACCTCATGCAGGTATTTATACCGGGCCTGGAACCACAAAATGTGCAAATTGTGGTTGTTGGTAATTCATAGTGATCGTTCGAAATACAAAGGAACACTGTTAACGCTGATCCGAATAGCTATCGGAACAGATAAACACGGATTAAT
>JAYRVB010000368.1:0-7091 GCA_041918775.1 Chitinophagales bacterium | reverse complement strand
GTAGGTCCTTCAGGATCAGGAAAATCGACATTTGCTGATCTGTTGGCCAGATATCATGATGTAACCAGCGGTGCCATCAAAATTGATGGTATTGATATTCGACAATTGCGGGTGAACAGCCTGCGCAATTTATTAGGCATTGTTACTCAGGAATCCATCCTGTTCAATGATACTGTATTCAACAACATTGCATTCGGAATTGATAATGCCAGTGAAGAAGATGTGATCCGTGCAGCAAAGGTGGCCAATGCACATGATTTTATCATGCGACTGGAAAACGGCTATCAGACCATAATCGGCGATCGCGGCTCTAAACTCAGTGGAGGCGAGCGCCAGCGGATCACGATCGCCCGCGCGATCTATAAAAATCCACCCATCCTGATTTTGGATGAAGCCACCAGTTCATTGGATACAGAAAATGAAAAGCTGGTACAGGACGCCCTGTTCAAACTCATGCGCAACCGCACCTCCATTGTTATTGCGCACAGGTTAAGCACTATTCAATTTGCCGATGATATCATTGTGATGCAGGAAGGACGTGTTGTAGAAAGGGGAAACCACAATGCCCTGATCGCAAAGAACGGATTGTATGCGCGACTCGTAGAGATGCAGGCGTTTTAAAAAAAGCACATAAAAAAAGGTGTGACTTCTATACAGAGGTCACACCTTTTTTATTTCAGTGCATTGGCTTAGTAGTCAGACCCACTGCCCAATTCTTCCATCACTTTGTTGAGATAATCCAATGATGCCTGCAATGAAGCGCGTATCTGAGGATCCATTTCTGTTTCCAACTTCTGTTGATAGGTAGTAGACATGCTGCTTAACACGCCGCTTGCAGTAAATGCCATCCAGAAATTGTCCAGATCTGCGGCGATCTTTTTCAGCTCATCGATTCCGGGCTTGATCACATACGAATCGGTCATCCGCAATATAAATGGTTCATAATAGATCATCACGAAGTAGGCATCAAATCCGGAAGCTTGTTTGAATTTAGCTATGAAGTAATCGTTGTCGATCGCATCACCGCTCTCGCCCAAAATGCCCATTACGGTTTGATCCATATTGTAGTTATCGATGGTCTTGTATTTGCGTGCCAGTTCCAACCCGGTTTTCTCATCGTTCTGATAGATCATACTTAAACCAGTTGCCATCACAGTATAACTGCTGTCGTTCAATGCTTCATTATACACGGAATAAGCGTCAATACCATTGATATGTTTCAGCTTTGCCACAGCAGTTGACCGCACATAGCTTCTTGGATCGTTTCTGGCCATATCGATGATCTTGTTTTTCACTTCCTGTGAAGTATACTGATCGACCCAAAGCGTATCTACCGCAAACTGTCTGATGGCCCAATGTTTGTCGTTGAGCGCAGATTCGAAAACAGCCAGCACATGCGGGAGCTCCGACTGATGTTCAGCTAAACGCTCCAGTGCTTCTGCACGATCGCGGAAGAGTGGTGCGTTTTTGTATTGAAACACATACTCATCGATCGATTTATCATCATACACAGTACCTAACAACATCTTTTCCGCATCCACATTCACCAGATCGGGTTTTACCGGGAAAGTGAAGGTAAATGTCTGTATAGCCTTGTCCATGGTGATCATCTTACGCTCTACCTTGCCATTGTAATAAAAGTCGATGGCGATCGGCAGAATATAGACAGGTGTAGTGGTTTGATCCTGATTCTGATACAGGGAAATCTGCATCTCTCCGGTTTCTGCATACCAATCGTAATACACGCTCAGATCGAGGTGTCCTGCTGATAGAAACCATTGGTTAAAGAACCAGTTCAGGTCCTCGCCGGAAACTTTTTCCATGGCCAGACGGAGGTTGTGGATCTCTACACTCTGGTATTTATTTTCTTCCAGATAGAGTTTTAATCCGGCAAAAAAAGCATCATCTCCCAGGTATTTACGCAACATATGCAACACGCGGCCTCCTTTTGCATAGGAGTGCGAATCGAACATATCTTCACGCGTGTCATAATTGAAGCGGATCAGGTTCTCCTGTTTATATCCGGCTTCTCCGAGATAGGTTTGGAGATCATTCCAACCCAGGTAGTCGGCATCATCACGACCGTATTTATATTCTCTCCACAAATATTCACCATAGGTGGCAAAGGATTCATTGAGTGGAATATTGCTCCAGCTTTCACAAGTAACGAGGTCGCCGAACCACTGATGGAACAGTTCATGAGAAATCACATCTTCATAGTTTTCATCGAGTAATTCGCGTGCATGCTGCTGAACAAATTCACCATGTATGGTGGCCGTGGTATTTTCCATGGCACCGCTCACATAATCGCGCACGATCACCTGACTGTATTTTGGCCAAACATATTTAACGCCTAATTTGTCGCTATAGAATTGTAACATCTCAGGTGTATTGCCGAAAATCGCGCGGGCATCCTGTTCATATTCCTTTTCTACGTAATAATTCACCTGCATGCCCTTCCAGGTATCTTTTACGATCGCATATTCACCAATAGACATCATGAATAAATAGGGTGCGTGCGGGAGGTCCATGCGCCAGTTATCTGTTCTGGTGCCATCCGCATTTTTCTTCGATGTGATGAGCGTGCCGTTAGAAAGTGTATTGTATTTGTCTTCTATGGTTATATAGAAATCTGCTGTACATCTTTCGTTCGGCTTGTCGATCGTTGGGCACCAGC
The DNA here is from genome assembly GCA_041918775.1 of Chitinophagales bacterium. Lineage (GTDB taxonomy): Bacteria > Bacteroidota > Bacteroidia > Chitinophagales > BACL12 > UBA7236. The sequence continues at coordinate 4,414 of JAYRVB010000368.1, read as the reverse complement.
AGGAGGTGGCTTCCGTTTCGCCCTGGGTCCAGATCTGCATAGGTTTATTTTTATCTGAACCATCATTGTTGATGAAATAGAGCCCCTTATCTGCAGTTATCGCAGCGCTTCCACCCTGCGGCAGGGTATTTGGTTTTGCGATATAGTCGATAAATATCGTGTATTGCTCATCGCGGGTAAAGGTTTTACCCAGATCGATGGTCATCTGCAGCGTATCGGGAATAGTATCTGTATTGTATACATATTTGAGTGGCGTTTTTCCGGTTGGAGTAACCAGACTCACCTCTTTGATCTCAAATCCTTTGGCATCCAGCGTCAGTGAGTTGGTCGGATAAAAATAGGGTTTCAGGGTAAGCGTGGTTTTACCGTACATCCATGCTTTAGCCCAATCAAATGACACTTCCAATCGTGTATGGATCAGATCATTGCTGCGCTTACTGGATCCCTGGTAAAAACCTTCCCGGTATGGGCTGGCTGCAGTATCATTACTGTAGGCGTTTTCATCTTCCCACGAATAGTCGTAATCATACTCAGGTTCTGCGGTGTCGTATCCGCCATATACATTATTGGTTGTATCAATAGCGCCCTGATAATCCGGACCTTCATATACTTTTTTTGTTGGATCGCACTGGTAGAACAATACGGCAGTCAGTGCTACTGCCCACAATGACAAATATTTCATAGTTGAGGTTTGGCTTAGATCAATTAGAGGCTTAAAGTTACCAATTCCATGCTATCTTTAACGCCACAAAGGCGCTTTTACATATGTCGCAATACACAGTAACCGTAAACGGATCACAAGTTTATACCGTAGAGGGGAATACAGTTAATGGCCGGGAGGTTCTGGCTGATGTTTTAAGGTTGGATAACCGATTTTATCACATTTTAACGAGCGGAAAAAGTTATTCCATAGAAGTCGCGGCCATTGACCGGCATGCAAAAACCATGACCCTAAAGGTGAATGGCAATCCCTATGAAGTGGCGTTGAAAGACAAGTTTGATGAATTGATGGAGCAAATGGGGTTTGGCAAAGGGGCGCTTTCCAAGGCCGGTGACCTCAAAGCACCTATGCCCGGGTTGGTCATTGAAGTGCGTGTACAGGTAGGCGATGTGGTAAAAAAAGGCGATCCCGTGATCGTGCTCGAAGCGATGAAAATGGAAAACGTATTGAAAAGTCCGGGCGACGGAAAAGTAAAGTCCGTAATGGCCAACAAAGGGATGAGTGTAGAAAAAGGCTTTGTGTTGATCAGCTTCGAATAATTTCAGGATTGATAAATATCATAAATCTTGATCAATTTACTACGCTCACTCCTTCACAAACCCACCCCCTATCCAAACATTTTCAATCAATACCTGCACCATGTACATACCGGCAGGCCACTGACTGACTGAAATAGGTGTGTGATTCCAATTGGTGTCGTTATATACCAAACTTCCAACTGTATTGGTGATATAGAGTTGCGTTTTGCCGAAATGTGCAATTTCAACGATAATATGATCTGTTGCCGGAATTGGATAAATATGCAAGGCTAGTGGTGCATTTTGGACAATGTCCAAACCTTCATCGCTTACCCCATCACAATCATCATCCAGTCCGTTGAGTATTTCCATAGCGCCAGGGTAGATATTCGGGTTTTCGTCGTTGCAATCTGTGGAGTCTACTACATAGCCGGGGATGTCGAGGCAGGCTAAAGTATCCTGGGCCAGGTTACCATACAGATCGCCATCAGCATCTTCGTATTGCCGGGTGTATGCCAGATTATCATCCACTATGCCATCACAGTCATCATCCAGATAGTTACAGATTTCTTCTGCCCCGGGGAATATCGATGCAAGTGCATCGTTGCAGTCGAGGTTGTTATTAACGTATCCTGTTATACCAACCGCACAGGTATCTATAGATGTGAGTGGGTCTCCGTAGCTATCGCCATCAACATCAGCGTAATAGGTATAGATGGCAATACCGTCATCAATTAACACATTACAATTGTCGTCAATATCATTGCAGAGTTCCGGCGCATCGGGTGATATCACCGCATCCAAATCATTGCAGTCCAGATCATTTTCAACGTATCCGGTGATAACTGAACAAGAAACAGAATCATATCCAGCATCTCCATAACCATCCGCATCAAAATCTAAATAGTATGTAATAAATAAAGCATCTTCGTCAATGAGACCATTGCAATTATCATCAAAACTGTTGCATATATCAGTTGCGGTGGGATACACCAGCATATCCGCATCATTACAGTCGGTACTGTCTGCCACAAAGCCCGTTGGAGCTGAGCATGCTATACTGTCAATGATTGGATTCCCAAATCCATCGCCATCAGCATCTGCGTAATACATGGTATTACATACGCTCAATTTCACCGTCCAGATATCTGCATAACCTGCATTGTCTGTGACATCATAATCGTTTGAAAAGGAAAAGCCGGTGGTAACGTAGGATGCAGAGGACAATTTTACAATACCCCAAGCCTCATCGCGCATACTACCTCCTAGGGATTTTTGCCAATTAATGTTACCGAGGGTGTCAGTGCTAAGTGTCCAATAATCAGCATAATAAGATGGACCATAATGGTACGTAAGGTCCCCATTTGTTGAACCGGATGTACCTGCAAGAATAATTTCATTCATGCTGCTGTTATTAATTCCAAAGAATTCCTCGCCCCCCGTGCCGCCAAAACACTTTTGCATCAACATATTTCCGTTAGTATCGAGTTTTAACAGCCATCCATCTGTAGTGCCGTGATTCCCGGTAACATCAAAATCATTAGAGTAAACCCTACCAATAATGTAGTAAGATGTACCGATAGCTTCAACTTGATTTCCAACGTCTTCACCTGTCCCTCCAAAGGTTTCGGACCAGATCAATTCACCATCCGTATTAATTTTGAACACCCACACATCACTACTGCCTTTGTTTTCGGTTACGTCGCCACTTAAGGAATGTGAACGCCCGGCAATGACCAGATTGCCATCACTATCCAGCACCATTCCAAAACCATACTCATCATCATTGCCGCCAAAACATTTTGACCAGAATAATTCACCGGCAGGACTCAATGTAAATACCCATGCATCATAATTATAATCTATGCCATGATGCCCGATCACATCGCCATCCGTTGAAGCCGAACGCACAACAACTGCATAACCACCATCACTTAATTCAACGATATCTGCTCCGCCATCATATTCACTTCCACCAAAAGCCTGCTCCCATAGAAGGTTCCCGTCTGCGTCTAATTTCACCACCCAGCAATCAGCAATACCGTGAGTGCCTGTTACATCTCCGTCATTTGAATATGTTTCTCCTACAAGAATATATCCGCCATCACTGGTATTTATAACTGAATGTGCTGCAGAAAATTCACTGCCACCATAACAACGACTCCAGATAATATTGCCAAGCGTGTCCATCTTAATGGCTACAAACCCTCCATACTCCCCACATTCACTAAAATCACCAGCATATGGAAATGCTTTTCCTACAACAAGTAAGTTGCTATCCGGTGCTAAAATTATATCATATGCCTCCTCGTAACTTATTGATCCATGAGCCTGCTCCCAGTCAATTTGCACAAGTTGGGTATGTCCTATTTTTATATTGATCAAAAATAGGATAATAGCAAGAGCTGGTCTATAGGCTTTGACAATCATCATGCACAAAATGCATTCGAATTTAACAAGTTTTTTCTACAATATTTTTTTTATTACTTTTATTTATTCATTTCATCTATAAAATTCCTTTATTATGAAAACATTTTCCATGCAAAAGTTCGCGTTAGTCATTCTAATCTGCGCAATCTTTTATCATTTTGTTAACGGAACACCCCCCCCCTATTACCGATTCTGCAAATTTTAGTGCTAAATCTATCTTTTCTTCCATCGCTTATTTTTCGATTGCTCCGGATACTACTATTCAGTATCAGGAAGGTGATACGGTGGTAACTTACTCCAGTGGCGGCGATAGTGTATTTGTACTGTATGAAGACACTATACCTGATACAGCGATAGCCATGGGCTGGTACATACCCACGGAAACCGAGCATATGATCATTGAACTCACGGAGCACTTTTTACCTGTGGAGCAAGGTTTGTTGGGGGTAAACGCTACCGATATGTTTGAACCGGGACACGCTAACGCGGATGAGCTTGCCGCCAAATATGGCACAGAACCTGATCCCTGGGATTACCTAAGCGAGATGCAACCAAAAGTGCTCCGTTTTCCCTCCGGCGCCGGCGGAAAATTTTACGAACCACTTGGTTCACTGCGCACCAATCCGGACGATCCGGATGTAGGTATGATAAATGGCGGATATGGAATCAATATTGATGAAGTGATTAGGTTTTATGACCGAACAGAAAGTCCATTATTAAATGCGCCTCCATTGTATGATGTTCT
>JAYRVB010000367.1:0-2103 GCA_041918775.1 Chitinophagales bacterium | reverse complement strand
TATCGGCGTTTGGGTGTTGCCTATGATTATTTAAAAAATAAGGAGGAGGCCTGGAAATGGTTGAGGACCTCTCTGCAAATAACACATGATTGCCCATCGGCAGATACCATGCGTATGCGCACGGAGCGCTATCTGGGGGCTATGTTTTTTGGGACACAACAGGGTGATTCTGCTGTGTATTATTTAGCTGCCTCGGCCGTGCTCATGCTGAAACATGGCTTTTATGCAGAAGCGGCTTCCGCCTATGGGATGATGGGTGAGGCGTACAGCACGATCTTAAAAGATCCGATACGCGCGGAAGAAAACTATCTTGAATCGATTCGACTGGCAAGAAAGCATAACGAACAATATGCCCTCGGATTTGCCTTGTTCAGATATGGCTGCCACCTGGCACGTAATGCCGAATGTACACGCGGAAAACCATTTATTGATAGCAGCTATATCATCTTCACCGAGTTGAATAGCACAGAAGGTATCCGATGGGCGCTGAATGGTATGGCCTATGCCGAAAGCCGATGTGGCGATGGAATTGCCGTGTATAATTATATGTCGCGGATACAGGATATCGCCGACTCACTTTTCCGCGTAGAAACAGCCAGACAATCCGCACATTTTGAAGCCTTGTATGAAAAGGACAAGCAGGATCAGGCGATAAGTGCATTGGAACAACGCACGCGTAACCAACGCATGTATATTGCCGGTATCATCCTTTCGGTATTGCTGCTGAGTATCATCCTGTATTTGATCATAAGCAGACGATCCTTACGCAACAAACAAGCCGCCGAACAACTATTGCACGAGATGCAATTGCGCAATTTTCGCGATGTGTTGGAAGCATAAAATAAAGAACGCCAGCGCATTGCCGCTGAATTACATGATAGTCTGGGCCAAATACTCTCCGCAGCGCGCATGCATGTTTCCCTGATCGACAATAATTTGCCCAATGTGGAGAAAGCCAACACGCTATTAGATGATGCAGCAAAGGAAGTGAGGAGTATATCACACAATCTGATGCCAGCAAGTCTGAAAGCATTGGGATTGATCGCCGCGGTAAAACAAATGATCCGCTCCATAAGTCCGAATGGCATTCCGGAAATTTTGTTTGATCACGAAGGATATACAACTACAATAGAAGCGCATGATGTATTTATCTATCGCATCATACAGGAATTATTGAGCAACAGTATTCGACACGGCGCGTCAAAACATATTTCCCTGCACATGTCGAACACAACATCACAGATACAGATCGACTTGCGCGATGATGGCCGCGGGTTTGATCCGGCGATACTGCAAACAGCCGATGGCATGGGTATGAAGAACATCCACACACGGGTCGACCTGATGCGCGGTACCTTGCAGATAGAAAGCGCACCTTTAAAAGGTAGTCATTTCCATATAACTTTACCCTTGTGAAATGAGTGCTAATGTTCACATCATACTTGCCGATGATCATGCGCTGGTCAGGGATGGCTTGCGTCTCGTAATGTCAACCAACCCGCAGTGGCATATTGTTGCTGAAGCGGCTGATGGCCCGGCTTTACTTGAATTATTAAACACCACTCCGTGCGACCTCATCATCTCCGACCTGAATATGCCGGGCATGCGCGGTGTGCAATTGATACAGACCGTGAAACAGCGCTTTCCTGCCATACCCGTACTGGTGCTCACTATGCACGATGAACAGGAGATCATTCAGCAGATCTTATTGGCAGAAGCGGAAGGCTATTTATTGAAAAATGCCGGCAAGGACGAGATCATTTATGCAGTGAACGATCTGCTCAATGGAAAAACACATTATGATGCACATGTGTTGCAATTCATGCTGAAGGAATTTCGTCAGCAAAAGAGATCAGAAGAAGCGATCAAACCACTTAGTCCGCGCGAGCTCGAAATTTTGAAACTTATTATTGCAGAGTTCAATAGTCGAGAGATCGCCGACAAGTTGTTTATCAGCAAGCAGACCGTTGATACCCATCGCGCACATATCATGGAAAAAACCGGTGCCCGAACGCTCGTCGGACTCATTAAATTTGCCATCCGCAATGGTTTGGATGAGACATCCCTATAAATAGGGATACGAAAATCCATATACACAGGGAG
>JAYRVB010000366.1:0-5077 GCA_041918775.1 Chitinophagales bacterium | reverse complement strand
TCCACGCGTGAGACGTCAGGAAATGAATGTTTCTGAGTTCCGTACGGCCCTCATTAATAACATTCGTCAGGAATACGAGCACAATCTGAGCCAACAGGTATATGTTTCGGTAGACGCATGGAACATGATCCGCGCCGCTAAAGAGGAGATCATCAGTATCATTAACCGCAATGCCATGTCGTTGCTGCCCGAGCTACCGGGCGTCGAATTGCATAAAAAGATCATCGCCGAACTTGCCGAAAGTGAGGAGGAGGCCGCTACACAGCGCGTGCTCATCCAACTGAAAAAGGAAGTGATGCTCTTATATGGTAAGTGATCACTGAGCGCGTTTTTCCCTTAAATCAGGCCGCACAGCCTTTCTGTGCAGAAACAACCACTGTGCTTAAGCGAATATTCATATATCGCCCAACTCCTCTGTGCAATTATGCATTCGGTATACTTGCCCTGCTGACCCTTCTGCAGGCATGTACTTACCAGTACACTGATGCGGCTTATACCACCCAGCAACTGCGTGTTACCAGCATTGAACCCGATTCGTCGGCATTGGCCCTGATTTCACCTTATAAGTCAGCACTTGATGCAGAAATGCAGGCGATCATTGGCGAGATCGGGGTGGATATGCGCAGAGAAAAACCGGAATCCACCCTGGGCAACTTTATTTGTGATGTAGTAGTTACGGAAACCGAACGCATCACCGGAACAGATATCGATTTTGGCGTATATAATTATGGGGGCATCCGACAAGAATTCCTGAATAAAGGACCTGTCACCAAGGGCAAAATATATGAATTATTACCATTTGAAAACTTTGGTGCCATCGTTACACTTGACGGACCGGGCACTTTAGCCCTCGCGCAAAAAATATTGGATGAAGGCGGCTGGCCTGTGTCATCCGGTATCCGGATCATTGCCCGAAATGGTCAGGTTCAGGAAGTATACATTGGCGGTCAGCTCATCAATACCACCAGGTCATACCGGGTGGTCATGAATGATTATATGGCAAATGGTGGCGACAAAATGCCCTTTATTAAAAAGGAGCATATTCAGGTGATGGGCACCACGATTCGCGATATGATGATCGATCACTTGCGCGCATTACAGGCAAATGGTCAGGCAGCAATGTCGGCAAAAGAAGGGAGGATCGTGTATGTCGACTAGAAGAACATTTATCAGGCAGGTGGTAGCCGGTTCTGCTTTGGCAGGGATGGGCGCATTTCCGGTGGAAGCATTTGCTGCCGGTGGAGGCACTAAATTGGTGATCCTGCATTCCAATGATGTACACAGCAGGATAGATCCATTCCCTGACGATGATAAAAAGTTTCCCGGAATGGGGGGTATGGCCGCAAAGGCAGCGCTTATTGCGGAGATCAGAAAACAGGAGCCCAATGTGTTGTTGCTGGATGCCGGAGATATTTTTCAAGGCACCCCGTATTTTAATTTTTATCACGGCGAATTGGAAATGAAACTCATGAGTCAGATGCAGTATGATGCGGCTACCATGGGTAATCATGATTTTGATGCCGGCATAGATGGATTCGCTGAACAATTGCCGCATGCCACATTCCCCATACTGGTGGCAAATTATGATTTCACTGATACTCTGTTGCAAGACAAGGTGTTACAATATGCTACCTTCCAAAAGCAGGAGATAAAGGTTGGCGTTTTTGGTTTGGGAATTGAGTTAAAAGGATTAGTACCTGAAAGTTTATACGGAAAAACAAGGTATCTTGATCCCATTAAAACAGCTCAGGAAACGGCCGACGTACTTCGGAATACAGAAGGTTGTGATTATGTGATTTGCCTTTCTCACCTGGGGTATCAATATGCTGATACAAAGGTGTCTGACATTGTGCTGGCACAAAACACAAGTGGTATCGACCTGATCCTTGGAGGCCATACCCACACGTTTTTAGAGGCTCCGGTAAAATACAAAAATCTTGCCGAAAAGGATGTGTATATTAATCAGGTAGGATGGGCCGGAGTATGGTTAGGTAGGATAGATATTTTTTTTGAGAAGAACAGGGTCAAAAAATGGCATTCTGGTAAACCTGTTGTGGTTTCCAAAAAAACAAGCAAATAAAAATTTTTTTTAGAAAATATTTTTTCACACCTTCGTTACTTCGCTGTTAATAAATAGATAAAAATTTCTGAATTCTGAGATGAGTAGTAAAGATTTTCAGTCTGTGTGGGCCAGTTGTCTTAAGATCATTAAAGACAATGTGAATCTTCAGAGTTTCAAAACCTGGTTTGAGCCGATCGAGCCGGTGAAGTTGGAAGATGAGGTACTCACCATCCAGGTGCCCAGTCAGTTTTTTTATGAATGGTTAGAAGAACATTATGTAACTTTATTAAGGAAGACGATCAAGCGTGAGTTAGGCGTTAATGCCAGATTGGAGTACCGCATCGTTGTGGAAAACAGTTCAGGAAATAATTCACCCTTTACCATCGACTATCCAAATTATAACACTGGGGCAAATAAGAACCCTGAAATTGCGGCACCACTCGTTATGGGAACAAGCATAAAGAACCCCTTCGTTATTCCCGGCCTGAAAAAGGTTAATATTGAGTCGGGATTAAATGCGAATTATAATTTTGATAACTTCATAGAAGGCGATTGCAATCGATTGTGTCGCAGCGCCGGTTACGCAGTGGCGCAGAAACCCGGAGGTACCGCATTTAACCCATTGGTGATCTATGGGGCTACGGGTTTGGGTAAAAGTCACCTCGCCCAGGCAATAGGCAATGAGGTAAAGCAAAACTTCCCTAATAAAACTGTATTGTATACGAATGCAGAGCGCTTTACCAATCAGTTCATTGAGTCACTGAAAAATAATTCAGTGAACGATTTCGTACACTTCTATCAATTGATAGATGTACTGATCATCGACGACATCCATTTCTTTGCCAACAAAGCAAAAACGCAGGATATATTTTTCCATATATTCAATCACCTCCATCAGGAAAGCAAACAGATCGTACTTACCAGCGACCGTCCTCCACGTGATCTGGAAGGTGTGGAAGAAAGATTATTGTCGCGCTTTAAATGGGGTTTAAGTGCCGATCTACAGGCTCCCGATTTTGAAACACGGGTCGCTATCCTTGAAAAGAAAATGTATGCCGACGGCATCGAATTGCCTAAGGATGTTGTGGAGTTCGTCGCTTACAATATCACCAATAACGTACGTGAATTGGAAGGGGCTTTAGTTAGCCTCCTGGCACAAGCCTCCCTGAACAAAAAACAGATCGACCTCGACCTGGCGAAGAAGATCGTGAAGAACTTCGTGAAAAATATGTCGCGAGAGGTGTCTATCGACTTTATCCAAAAAGCCGTGTGCGATTACTTTGAAGTGCCCGTTGAAAAGCTGAAGGAAAAAACACGCAAACGTCAGGTCGTTCAGGCCCGCCAGTTGAGCATGTACCTGTCCAAAAACTTTACAAAACACTCGCTCAAAGCCATCGGTAAACACTTTGGCGGTCGCGACCACTCTACCGTTATTCATAGCTGTCAGGCAATCCAAAATCTGATGGATACAGATACCAAATTCAGAGAAAGTGTAGACGACCTGCAGAAAAAGATACAGATGAGCATCTCCTAAAGGACAGATGCGCAGAAAAAGAAGTCCCGGCAGCGTTGTCGGGACTTTTTTTATGCGATCTGCCATAAACCCTTGACAAAAAGCAGTTCCTTTCTTACCTTTGCCCTCCCTGTTGAGGGTCTTGGGCAGAATTGGGATGGATTTTGAAGTATTGAGTCTCAGGAATAAGGGCGTCTGGAACTAACCAGCCCCCGATCATAGTTCTTTAATGGGTTTCGGTGAGGTGGGTGAGTGGCTTAAACCAGTGGTTTGCTAAACCGCCGTACGGGTTAAACCGTACCGAGAGTTCGAATCTCTCCTTCACCGCTTGTATCATACTCTAACACGTTCGGGGCGTAGTTCAGCCCGGTTAGAATGCCTGGTTTGGGACCAGGAGGCCGCTGGTTCGAATCCAGCCGCCCCGACAGAAAAAAACTATCAAGCAATTGATGGTTTTTTTTATGTATTTACCTCAACAAAAAAAGAAAGTAGGCCGCACCTGGTTCCCTGCCTGCCGACGCAGGAAGGCAGGGAATCCAGCCGCCCCGACATAGGCATAAACTTGCGATGTTTTTTGAGCCATTTCCTTACCCTGACCTGGTAAACACCTGAACAGTCTGGTTAGGAGGGGGCTTTTAGGAATGACCTAAAGTGTTTGGATATCGTTAACAGGCATCATCCTAATGCATTACAATTGGTTAGGGCTGATGCAATTGATGTCGGTCGGGAATTTATACTGCATCGCGCATCATTGATGTCCTGACTGATCTCCCCGTGTTTCGCTGTATCCCCATGCGCGTGTACTTATCTGGTCAACATACTTTAACATTATTTTTATCACCTTACCTCAATAAACTATTCCCTGTTTTCTATCTTTACGGCTCATTTATCAGCGCATATGATCCTGTAATGCAGATGCTTCCACTTTGACGAATGCGTTAAGCATCTTACCTTTTTAAGTTTTCTCTCCGCGGTCGGTGGAATTTCCGCAGGTTTTATTGTGTGTGTTTTATTTTTTTCTTTTAATTTATAGTTACAGGCATGCGTGCATTTTTTAGAAATTTAATGAAAGCCTTAAAAGGCGAAAACATCGATGCAACTACAGGCAAGATCGATACGGTGATCTTTATGTTGGCGATTCCCATGATATTTGAAATGTTCATGGAGAGCCTGTTTGCTGTTGTAGATATTTATTTTGTCAGTAAGGTGGGCGTAGAGGCTATCGCGGTTGTTGGATTAACTGAAAGCACCCTCACCATAGTGTATTCACTTGGATTTGGATTAAGCATGGGTGCTACTGCATTGGTAGCACGCAGGGTAGGCGAAGAGGATCCCCGCGGTGCTGCAGAAGCGGCTATGCAGGCTATATATTTAGGTATCGGCTTGTCATTGCTCATTTCTATTATCGGTGTGTTTTTTCCAGAGAAATTATTGGAAAGTATGGGCGCCAGCGAGTCGCTTTTTTGTTACGGTGCCGGTTTTAACAGATTGATTTTTTAAGG
>JAYRVB010000365.1:0-3905 GCA_041918775.1 Chitinophagales bacterium | reverse complement strand
CGGCGTAGGCAAAGCGACACACGTTGCTGTAGATATTCAATATCCAAACGGGCACACCGATTCGTATAGTCACATTCCGGTAGACACCACCCTGATCCTGCAATATGCAGAAATGATCCCTATGGAAGACTTTGCTTATCCAACAACCTCGTACGTAACAAAAATCGCTGAAACCTTTTTGCCCTATACACATACCGATGTGCGCTTTGAAGATTTTAAGCGCGAACCCTTGCTTATGCAAAAGGAGTCTGATAACGGCCCGAGAATGGCCACCGGCGATATTAATGCCGACGGTGTTGAGGACATTTTTTTTACCGGAGCGAAAAATAAAAAGGCCCGCTTATTCCTCAGCAGTAATGAGGGATATTTTCCCGCACTCGGCGGCCCATGGGAACGCGATAGCGCATATGAAGATGTTGACGCAATATTCTTCGACGCCGATGGAGATGCTGATCTGGACCTGTATGTGGTGAGTGGAAGCAATGAATATCCCATGCTGTCGAGATATTATCAGGATCGTTTATACATCAATACCGGTAATGGAAAATTCGTTTCTGCACCAAACGCCGTTCCTGAAAATTTACATAGTAAATCATGTGTCGTAACTGGCGACTTTGACGCAGATGGCGACCTTGATCTTTTTGTCGGGGGAAATACGGTGGCGGGAAAATATCCCGAAACAGCAGGTAGTTTCATTTTTGAAAACAACAATGGATTTTTTAAAGATGTTACAGCATCACTAGCTCCTTCGTTGACCACATTAGGAAATATCAGCAAAGCAATGTACCTGGATATTGATGACGACGAACAACCTGAATTGATACTCGCCGGCAAGTGGATGCCGATAACCATCATTTCTTTCACCAAAGGAAAAACCAATATGCGCACCATACCCAATTCATCCGGTTGGTGGAATTGCATCTATGCGGCAGATATAGATAACGACGGAGATAAAGACCTGATCGCGGGTAATCGGGGATCAAATCATCCCGTAAAAGTAGACCTCGGGTACCCTGCCACTTTATACAACTACGATTTTGATGGGAACGGAACCTTAGATCCTATAGTTACCGCCGCCGCATCTGATGGTCAGACATATCCCATAAACACACTCGATGACCTGCTGGAGCAAATCCCTTCTTTAAAAAAGAAATACATCTACTACGAAGATTATGCCAATGCCACCCTGCCACAGATGTTTTCTGCGTTAACCATATCAGATCTTCCGCAATATGCGGTGGCAAACATGCACTCCTGTATTTTCCGCAATCAGGGAAATGGTGAATTTTCAATAGAGGCATTGCCGCAGCCTCTGCAATGGTATCCCATTTATGCCATGGCTCTGCGAGATATCGATCGGGATGGAGATGTAGACCTCATGGCGGCGGGCAATAATTTTAGCGTTCGCCCCGAGTTTACGCGCATGGATGCAGGAATGGGCAATGTGCTACTGAATGATGGAAGCGGCCATTTTACAAACGCGCAATCGCTCCAATTACGCAAAGAAGTACGTGACCTGAAAGTGATCCGCATGGGCAGCACATACTATATGGTAGCTGCTGTGAGAAATGGAGACGCACAAACTTATCTGTTGTCAAAATGACAACACTGAGGATAGATAGCCGTGGTTATCCGTTTACGTGTTTATACCATAGATGGAGAATAATAAGTAATGTAATACTTATTTATTTGCATTTACAAATTTCTCAACCAAAACATCATTTACCGCTTTGGTTGCTTTGATCGTTTTTTTCCCTTCGTATTGCTCGTAGTATGCCATGATAAGTGCCCTGTTTTTTACATTGATCACATCCATGGCTGCGCAGACAGTAACTTTCGAATTTATACCACTTTTCTGTACTTCCATATCCATGAGTAAAACACAGGTGCGTACATTTTCCTGTGGCGAATAATTCTCTACCACTACTGGTGTGGCAAAGCTCATCATATCATATTCTTCCTCCAGAGTTTCGGCAATATCCGACCAGGTTTGTTTATCAAATGCCGCCTGTATGGCCTCAAAAAAATATTCCAATTCATATGGCCCCACAGGCAATCCCTTGATCGCATCAATCGCAAACACAATGGCATACTGATCATATCCAAGGATTTGATGCAGATCTATATGCGCATAAACTGAGTCGGTCAAATAATAGGCCAGTACCGTATTGCTACTGCCTTCCAACTGCTGGATGGATTCCTGTAATTGTTCCAGGTCGGAGGATTGTACCATACCGGTATATCCCGGCATACAGAATGAAATTTCATCCCATTGAACTGTTGTGTCACAAACAATTGTAGTAGAGTCAGCGTTTTGGGCACCGGCTATGCCTGTAGCACTTAAAATGCATCCGAGGAGCATGAACAAGTGTACCTTAAGTGTTTTCATGCCTTAAAGATACCATTTCCGAACAGTATTTAAGGCCATGCCCACGCCCTCATTTTGATCGTGCGCTCCGCTTTGCGGCAGCAACACCGGTATAAGCGGCCTTGAGCAATGCAGATAATTGTGCTGCCTGTATCGCTTTGATCTCCACAAAGGTCCAGCCCTGTTTACCCCAGGCACTGGGCACCGGATAGATGCGACCGGGTGCAACCAGACTAAATACATCCTGGTCTGATGGCGACAGCTTTAAGCAGGCAAGTCCCGTCTTTACATTAAAGGTGGCAAATATCTTTCCCCCAACCCGAAAAGAGGTCTTATCAAAATGTGGTTCCTCACGCACTTCCGGAAATGCGAGTGCCTTCTTTTGTAAACTGCTGAATGTGGCCATTATACAATTGATTTACATAGGAACATTTACACCCTGCATAATTACAAACGCAGCGTTATTCGATATAATCTACTCAGTCCATCAAAGCCACCGGTGATCATTGCTTCTAATTCCGATAATGTGCTAAAGTCCTGTCCGCTTAAATCGCTCCGCTTACTTGTAAAATAGAGAGTTTGCGTCTGTTGATCATAAAATGGGCAATACTCCATAAACCCAGAATTAATTTCAACACCTAGGTTCGTAGCCTGTTGCCAATTTCCCGAAGCATCCTTTTTCGCTAAATACAGATCGCCGCTGCCATAACCATCTGCTGTACCATAACGCGTATAGATCATAGTATTGCCATCCGGTGCCACCCAGGCGTTAAACTCATATCCGGCACTATTTATCGCGTCGCCACACAGAACCGGTGCTTCATATGATTGTCCGTTCCAGACACTTACATAAATATCATCTTTACCGGCACCATCAGGAGCATCCATCGTGAAATACAAATCCTGTGAAGCTGTAATACAAGGATAAAATTCATCTTTATCGCTATTGACCGGAGCCGCTAATCTGGTCGGCTTCATCCATGGCCCGCCCGGCCTTGCGCGGGTTACGTACCAGATATCAAAATCCTTTCTTACTGTTCCTGTATCCGTAAGTGGCCTGTCGGAAACAAAATACAATCGCAATCCATCCGACGATAAAAAGGGTTCCAGGTATGTGAACTGATCGCAAAACGACAAGAGCTTTGGTGCGCTCCAGATACCATTGATCTTAGTGCGTGTAGCGATCTGCGAGATCTCACCATACAAACTTTGAATCGTAAAAAAATCTTCCTCTCCTGAGGCCCCTATACAATAATCCCGCATGGCGGGGAAACCCAAAAGGCTGGAATCCACCAATTGCACCTGACCTTGATCTTGTGCGAACAATCCTGCGGGGATAAGCAGACAGCATAATAGACAAACACTTTTCATGAATAGATCCAATTGCTTGTAAATGTAATGGGTCAAATTGTTAAGTTTTGCTAATCCAAACAATATGGCACGAAAATTACCCGGGGCCTGATTGCCGCTTGATACATAAATTGTATGCATACAGTCGCCGAGGAAGGAGGCCTGAACAAGCTTGAGGCGAGAGCTT
>JAYRVB010000364.1:0-5496 GCA_041918775.1 Chitinophagales bacterium | reverse complement strand
CCGGTAAAGTGGTGATGGTTTGCTTACCTGCATTGATCACATCTGCGTCTACATTATCCTCCGTTGGAAAGGGGCCCATGCCTAATAAACCATTCTCACTTTGCAGCGTAACCGTAATTCCTTCAGGAATATAATTCGCCACCAAAGTAGGAATGCCTATCCCAAGGTTCACATAAAATCCATCTTGCAACTCTCTTGCAATACGTTTGGCTATTTGATTTTTATCCAGCATGATCACATATATTTATACTTATCGACATGATTCCGATAAGCGCCTGTTAGAAATGCATTATGATTTACGAGTAGTTCTTTGTTCAATGCGTTTTTCGTATTGCACGCCCTGAAAAATGCGATGCACATAAATACCGGGTGTATGTATGTGATTGGGATCCAGTTCGCCGGCAGGTACTAATTCTTCCACTTCAGCAATGGTGATCTTTCCGGCCATGGCCATCAGTGGATTAAAATTGCGTGCAGTACCTCTGAAGATCAAATTCCCCATAGTATCGCCTTTCCAAGCTTTCACAATTGCATAATCCGCATCAAATGCATACTCCAATAAATAACGTTTGCCATTGAATTCGCGGATCTCCTTGCCCTCAGCCACTTCGGTATCAACACCTGCCGGGGTGAATACGGCGGGCATGCCATATCCGGCAGCCATGCAGCGTGTGGCCAGTGTACCTTGCGGAATTAATTCCACTTCAAGTTCACCGCTCAGTAACTGACGTTCGAATTCTGCGTTCTCACCCACATAACTCGAAATCATTTTCTTTACCTGACGTTGCTGCAACATAAGTCCGATGCCAAAATCATCCACACCGGCATTATTCGAAATACAGGTCAGATGCTTCACCCCTTTTTGCACCAATGCCTGGATACAATTTTCAGGGATACCGCACAGTCCAAATCCCCCTAACATCAAAGTAGCTCCATCCTGAATATCAGCAATGGCAGCCCCCGCGTTCGCATACACTTTACTCATTGGGTATATTTTTTTTAGTCGTTGTTTGTTTGCTTTCCATGATCGTGAGCTTCTCGGTCACCTTGGCAAATAATTCCTGCATCAGCACCGGATTCTGCACATAATAATCATAGCTTTTCTTATAAGTATCACTGCTGATGTGGTAAATACCGAATATCTCCGCATAATATTGCTTCAGGCGCTCATCCTTGGCAATGCTATCTTCCCGATTTTCCTGCACCCAGGCTTCTGCCAGATGGATATCCATGGTGATATTCACCATACTGTCAAAGGCGATCACCGAATCCGGCAGGTTATGGATCATGCTGTCTGTAACGGTATTAGGATCGTCAGGTTTGCAGGCCGCCACACAGGCACAGAGCATAAACACGATCCCAAAACGCAGCATGAAATAAAGGTTTAATTTTGCGCTAAGTTAGCCAATGCACAGCACATATCCTTCCATTAAAAGCGAGCTCGACACCCGAAACGTCACCCTGGTCGCCGTGTCGAAAACGCGCCCTGTAGCCGCTTTGATGGAATTATATGATCAGGGACAACGCGATTTTGGGGAGAACAGAGTGCAGGAAATGCGCGATAAACAAGCCCTCATGCCAAAAGACATCCGCTGGCACCTGATCGGGCACCTGCAACGCAATAAGGTGAAATACATCGCACCCTGGGTAGCCATGATCCATTCTGTAGACAGCCTCGACCTCCTGGAAGAGATCGACAAGCAAGCCGCAAAAGCAGGTCGCATCATTCCCTGCCTGTTGCAAATGTTCATTGCAAAAGAGGAAAGCAAATTCGGACTGGATGTGGAAGAATTACACGATCTGTTGCAAAGCGACAGGTACAGGTCATTCACCCACGTACGCATCGATGGCCTCATGGGTATGGCCACAAATACAGAAGATACGCAACAGATCCGTTCAGAATTTGCCACTTTGCGCAGCATTTTTGAATCGACTCGCACGCAGTATTTTCAGGCGGATGCGCATTTTTCAGTGCTATCCATGGGCATGAGCAGCGATTACCGCATCGCCGTGGAAGAAGGGTCAACCATGGTGCGCATTGGCAGTTTATTGTTTCATTAAGGCAGGATTTTTGTAGATATCAGCATATGCGTTTGACATATTTTATTGGAATAGGAATTGTATCGCTTTTAGCAACAGGCTGTGCGTATATGCCCGTTAAAGCCGACTTTACGGCAAAGAACACCCCTGCCGCGCCCGACTATGGTAACGAAGCACATTGGAGCGCGCTTCCTTCGAAAAAAGATTCGGCTGATCATATTCCGAAAAATTCACCGGTCGCACTGATGGATGGACAAAATACTGCGCAGGCCGATGTGTTTTATATCTATCCGACACAATATTTTACGCGTCGCGCATGGAATGCTTCCATCACTGACGAAAAACTCAATAAAGCGGTTGATGCTCGTGCAGTAACTAATCAGGCAAGTGTGTTCAATGGCAGCTGCCGGGTATATATTCCCAGATACCGACAGGTTACTTACAACGCATATTTCAGTTTAAGCGATTCAAATGCCTACAAAGCATTTGCATTAGCTTATAGCGATGTGCAGGCGGCATTCGAATATTACCTCGAACATTATAATCAGGGCCGACCGATCATCATTGCAGGACATAGTCAGGGTACTACACATGCCAAATGGCTATTGCGCGATTATTTCGATGGCAAGCCATTACAGGATCAACTAGTTGGCGCTTATTTATTAGGTATGCCGGTGCATAGCTATGAGTATACACAATTAGCGCCTTGCGATAGTGCAGGACAATCAGGTTGTTATGTTAGCTGGCGCAGTTATTTAACGGGCACCCGACAACCGGAAAAATTCATGGCAGAAGATCGCGAAATGATCGTGGTGCATAATCCGATCAATTTTACACGCACGGAAGGACTCGCTTTACCACAGGAGGATGATGGCGGATTAGGTCGCGATAGTGAAACTATTTTTCCGCGTGTATGCAATGCGCAGATACACGAAGATATTATCTGGGTAAGCAGACCTGATGTGCCGGGCAAATATTTTATTCCGCATAATTTACACGTGGCCGATTACAATTTGTATTGGCTGTCGATCAGAAATAATGTGGATGCACAGATTCGCGACTATCTGTCAAAGCACAAACCCTGACCACTACCAACACAACACCCTGACCTGCGCCGAATGGATACTAAGTGTCAAAGGCGTTGAACCAATGTATTCGCCATCAACATCTATCGCTACCGGTGGCGTACTTTCAATATGCATGCGTTTACCGGTAAAGGTACGCACCTCCTGCATTCTGGTATGCGCCCCGGTTTGCAGTTTTGGCAGGCTGATGACCATTTTCCATTTAGGCATCGTAGCGATCACCGTCATGTCTAATTGCTTATCATCAAAAAGTGCATCCGGTAATTGCTTCAGTCCTCCCCCATTAAACTTCCCATTACCGGCTGCGATCGACAATACGGTCAATTCCTGCGAAGTATCATCAACCTGAATGCGCATATGCGTATGCTTATAACGCAATAAGGTGCGCAGGATGGCTAGTTGATATTGCAACTTTCCGAAATAAAATTTCCCGCTGTTTTGATACAAATGTTTGGCAACAGCCCCTTCAAATCCGAGTCCCGCAATATTGATAAAATACCGCTGACCTTTGCCTTCCGGAGTGTCATAAACAGCAACACCTACATCGTGCCATTTTGTTACTGCCTGCTGCATTGCCTTTGCCATGAGTTGCAGTTGCACAGGCTTGCCGATGCTGCGCACCCAGTCGTTTCCCGTACCCGCAGGCACCATAGCGATGATCACTTCCTCCGGCGATACTCCGGAACGCATGACCCCATTTACCACATCATTGGCAGAACCATCCCCACCCAATATCATCAACCTGCGAAAACCTTTCTTCAAGGCCTCCTCTGCCAGTAATGCACCGTGGTCGCGATAAGCCGTATAGGCAATGCTCAGGTCAATACCCTCTGCCTGAAGTAGAGGATGTATTTTAGCCCAGCGTTTAGGTGCAGCTTTGCCACCTGAAACAGGATTAATTATTACAAACCATTTATCTTGCATGGTGTATGCTTTCACAAGACGAATTCCGACAATACGGTCATGCCATGATCGATTGGATCGCCGATTACCTCGAAAAGATAGAAGATTTTCCCGTTAAATCAACAGCGCAACCCGGTGCATTACGCGCAATGCTTCCTACCGAAGCGCCATCACAGGGTGAAGCCTTTTCGACGATATGGGCGGATTTTAAAACACATATTCCGCAGGGACTTACCCATTGGCAGCATCCCGGATTCATGGCCCTGTTTCCAAGCAACAGCAGTTATGCCAGCGTATTGGGTGAACTATTGTCAGCAGGAGTGGGCATCAATGCGATGATGTGGGACACCTCGCCCGCCGCGACCGAACTGGAAGAAACCGTAATGGAATGGGTGCGCAAGGCATGTGGATTACCGGAAGGCTGGAAAGGAGTGATACATGATACGGCAAGTGCTTCTACCTTAACGGCAATCATCACTGCACGTGAACGGACGAGTGCTTTTTCCATTAATCAAGAGGGTTTTTCGGGTGCACAGGATTATGTGGTATACTGCACGGCACACACACATTATTCCATTGAAAAAGGCGCAAAAGCTGCTGGCTTTGGTATGACCAATGTGGTGAAGATCGCAACTGATGCCAATTACGCTATGCGTCCGGATGCACTTGACATGCAATTGCATGCGGATATCGCCGCAGGAAAAAAACCATGCATTGTTGTCGCCACCCTGGGCACCACCAGCACACTTGCATTTGATCCACTGCCGGAGATCGCACAAATATGTAAACAGTATGGGGTATGGCTACACGTTGATGCTGCATATGCCGGTTCTGCATTTTTTCTGCCGGAATATCAACATTATTTAAAAGGCATAGAACTGGCCGACAGCTATGTATTCAACGCACATAAATGGCTGTTCACCAATTTTGATTGCTCCTGCTATTTTGTAAAAGACGCTGATACCCTCATTCGCACGTTTACGGCAAATCCGGATTATCTGAAGCGTACACTGGTTGATGTGACACAATTCAAAGACTGGGGACTTCCTTTGGGCAGACGATTCAGGGCATTGAAATTATGGTTTGTGTTGCGCAGCTTTGGGTTGGAAGGTATTCGAAGTAAACTCCGTGAGCATATTGCATTTGCTGACCATTTGCGGCAGGAATTATTCAAGGATAAAGCCTGGACATTATTTGCGCCGCCTGTTATGAATGTACTCTGTCTTAGGTACATACCTGATGGCGGATACAGCATTGAGCAACTCAACGCCATGAATACAAAAATACTCGCACACGTAAACGCAGGAGGTGCATTTTATTTATCCGGCACTACGGTAGATGGACAATTTGTTATTCGTGTGGTAGCTGGTGGTTCCTGGTTACAACAAAAACATATCGATCAACTCATTTCCACCTTGAAGGAGGCTGCGAGTGTGCTAGAGTAAATACATGATATGCTGCGGGCTTT
>JAYRVB010000363.1:0-5854 GCA_041918775.1 Chitinophagales bacterium | reverse complement strand
CCTTTCTCCTCGAGTCGAATTTTGGCATTGAAGACATGTTGCACAGCGGGCGCATCGTATACGGTGATCCGATTACCAATTACCTCAATACGATCAAGGAAGAGATACTTCGCACCAATCCCGAACTCAAACAGGATATTCGTATTTATACGCTGTTGTCGAATGAAGTAAATGCTTTCACCTTCGATAATGGGATCGTGATCGTTACCACGGGGCTGGTAGCACAGGTGCAGAACGAAGCACAACTGGCCTATATTTTATGTCACGAGTTCGTGCACTATCAAAGTAAACACGCGATCACAGGCTATGTAGAACAGCGCAAGGTGGAACGCGGAAGTGGCGTTTACGGAAGCCTGAGTCGCGACGAAGAGGACCTTGCCAAATATCGATTTGCCAAGGAGCAGGAAACAGAAGCAGATGAAACCGGCCTGAGGTATTACATGAATACGCGATACAGCTATGCCGCCATACAGGGCGTGTTTGATGTGTTGTTGTATTCCTACCTGCCAATTGATGAGATCCCATTTCCGAAAGATTATTTCAATGAAGGATTATATGTATTACCTGATAATGTGTTTTTAGACTCACTGAGCAGTATAGAAGCAGATGAGGATTACGACGACGAAACTGCCACACATCCGAACATCAGAAAACGCAAGGAACTGGTCATGGACATGCTCATGGATAAAAGTGATGATGGTCGCGTAGAGTTTTTACAATCGGTGGAGTCCTTCATAGAAGTACAATCGCTGGCGCGGTTTCAGGGATGCGAGTTATACCTGATAGATGTGGAATATGAGGATGCCTTATATCAGGCCTATGTTTTACAACAGCAATATCCCGATAATGCCTATCTGAAAAAAGTGATCGCGCAATCGCTGTATGGCTGGGCCATGTATAAAAATTCGGGGTCAACTCCCGACTGGCACCGTTATTACAAAAAGGTGCAGGGTGAATCGCAACAGGTGTACTTTCTGTTCAGTAAATTAAACTCTAAAGAATTCACGATACTGGCTTTAAAAGAGTTGTGGAACCTGCGCGAATCGGATCCAAAAAATCAGGAATTGTATACCATGTGTAAAGACCTGGGTGCTTTGCTGCATACTGAGCATGATATCAAATACACCGATTTTTACAATGCGGATCAGGCAGAGAGCCACAGATTAAAATTAGCGAAGGAATCAGATTCGCTTAAAACAGATAGTCTGGCTATCCCGGTAGTTGAGCAGAACGGAAGCGAAGAAAACGTGAATAAATCCAGCAAGTACGATAAGATCAAAACAGAGAAATCCGCCAAGGAAAAAGTGATCTCTGAAAACAAACCAGCCTATTGGAAGTTTGCGTTTATCGAATATACTAGAGATGTGTCCTTTACCGGATTGTTCATTAAACCTGAAGAGGTTTCAGACGAACATCTGGTAACACATAAGAAAAAACGCGATGTCTATCATTTAGGGCTGGAAGAAGTGGTGGTGGTTGACCCGATCTATATCAGCGTGGATGAACGCAGCGAAAACCCTGTAGAATATGTTGCCGCTGAAGAAAGACGTGTGGAATTACGCGAAGGCATCACCACAGGCGGCAAAGACCTGGGCATGGAGGTTACTTACCTCGACCACAGTAATCTCGACGACCGCGATGTGGAAGATTTCAATGATATGGCGGTGTTGCGCCGCTGGATACATGAGACACTTTCGCACATGGATGAGGAAGTGCCCATGCGCAACTCTACGAATGATGAATTACTGGCCCTGTCGGAGAAATACGGCGTGGATCACTTCGCCTGGATGGGCGTGGTTTCGTTTACGGAAACAGAAGATAACGTAGGATTAAAGATCCTGCTTTGTGTATATGTGCCCGTGGCACCATTCCTGATCTATGATCTGGTAACACCGGATAAGAGCACATTTTATTTCACTCTTGTTGCCAATGCAAAAACCGGCAATCTGGATATGACCTATTACACGCTGAATGACCTGAGTAATGCAAAAAGTGTTCAGGCAAGTAACATGTATTATATCCTGGAGCAAATGTCGAATGAGGCAAAAAAATAATCGAACGAATTGACACCTCTAAAAGTTTTTCGATCTATTCATTTGTAACCTCATTAGCTATGCGCATTACAACTACGCTCAAACACTTTATCGTTGTACTTTTCATCATGTTCAGCCTGGTGTCGGCGCAGGCACAAAATCCAGGTTACCTTGGTAAACACCTTCAGGTGTATGCCATTGCTGAACCAGGTATTGGATTCAGAGGCTTGTCCTCCAATGATATGTTTGAAGCACTTCAATTTGAGTATGATGATGCATTTGAAGTAAATGAAAGGATAGCTTTTGAAGTGCCGATCGGTTTAGGTGCAGAATACACGTGTAGCAGTCGCATTACCTTAGGCTCCAATATCCGTTTTATCAAAACAGAAGTATTGACCAATGCCTACGAAACAGAAATAGATGGTGAATCATACACCTATATCGGAGAAGTGCAAAACAAAGGAACTTTATTTGGCTATTACATCAAGGTGTATACAACAAAAAAACATGGATCTATCGGACCTATCGGCAGATACAATAAATACGAAATTATCACCGGTCGCATGCAAACGAGTAGTTATGGTTTTCACACCCTGGACACGCGTTATTTAAGCTCGCCCACCACTTTGGTCGATGATTTTACCCTCATCGATGATGAGCCCACCAAGATGCTGTTATTGCGTTATACATTAGGATCGGAAAATGTGTACTTTGACCATCTGGTTTTAGACATTGGCTTTCAGATATCAGCTACCCTGTTTAACCTTACCAACGAGGAATTACTCCACTTTGAATCGTACTACACCAGCCCCGCCTATATTTTAGACAATGCTGCACAAGGGTTGCAACTTGGTATAGTGATCAATCCCGGGTATTTTGTTTTTTGATCGGGTAAACGCATTTATTGCACTTCGATCAGCATCATTTGATCGGCGGCTTGCAACACATAAATGCCTGCCGACCACTCTGCTACCTGTACCTGTATCATTTCTGTGCCTGAACCAAATACGATCTGCTGCCAGATCACTCTACCGGTGATGTCGGATATTTGCAGATATATTTCTGAAGGTTTAGCTAAATCGAAAGTGATGGTCAATGCTTCATCTGCAGGATTCGGGAAGATGGAGAGATCAGTAAGGGAGATGTGATCTTTTATCCCCACCGTGAGCATGTACACTTCACTCGAAACCGAGCATCCTTTTTCATCGGTAATTACAACCGTATAGGCACCGGATGTGGTAGCCGTATAGGTTTGTTCATTTGCGCCTTCAATAAGTTCGCCATCCAGATACCATTGATATATATACCCTGAGCTTGCAGTCATTGTATTTCCATCAGCGGTGATGGTCACGGTAAATGGTGGTATTTCGGCCACCGTAAATGTTTGGGTGCGTGCGCATCCGGTGGCATCGGTAACAGTAACGGTATACACTCCATCTTCAATACCGGTAAGGTCCTCTGTGTCATCACCGGTAGACCAATCGAAGGTGTATGGTTCTACGCCGCCGCTCACGGTAAGATCAACCATTCCATCCTCTATGTAGCAGGTAAAATCCGTTACTTCACCACTTACGAGAAAATCGCCGCATGCATCAGTGATATGATAAATAAATCCGCTGGCGAGGTTTGCACAAAATAATTCGCCTTGCACATTTTCGCCGAAGCTGGATATATCGGTTTTCACATCGTCCATGCGATCAAATGTATAGGGTGCACCTCCGTCGGCATTTACCCACCACCAGTTTCCCGACACGTAATCGGCGCACAAATAATATCCATACATAGCAGGATAATCATCGCCGCGATACACAAAGCCGCCGGTTACACTAAATCCACCGGTTGACATATTATGCGGATAATCCATGATTGGAAAGGTGAATGCAGCTGTATCGGCATCGCAGCCGGTCATATTAAATTCGTCGAAGGCCTCATAACAGCGCCATCCATAATTCAATCCGCCCAAACCTGCAGGTTCCACATTTAATTCTTCGCGCAGGTTTTGTCCCACATCTGCCATCCACATATATCCGCTCACTGCATCGAAAGAAAATCGCCAGGGGTTACGCACGCCGATCGACCATATTTCTTCCAGGGTATCGGTTGCGCCAAGGAAAGGATTATCGGCAGGTATGGCATACGGTTCTGTTCCATCCACATCAATTCGCAGCATTTTACCGAGACGCAGGAGGGTATTTTGCGCGCGATCACCCGGGTCGCCGGCGCTGCCGCCATCGCCCATTCCGATATATAACATGCCGTCAGGACCAAATTTGATACAGCCGCCGTTATGATTCACGAAAGGCTGATCGATATTCATCATGACCAGTTCGGAGGCAGGGTCTGCAATATTGGGGTTGCCGGCTGAAACTGAAAAACGGCTGATCACCGTGTTGCCATCAGTATCGGTATAATTCACATAGAAGTATCCGTTGCTAAGGTAGTTGGGGTGAAATGCCAGTCCGAGGAGCCCCTGTTCCTGGTATCCGGACTCGATCTGCGAGGTGATATTGAGAAAGGGATCGGGCAGCAGGGTGCCGTCAGCGAGGAGGATGCGGATCTTACCGGTGCGTTCCACAACAAAGAGGCGGTCGTCGCCACAATGGGCAATATCGAGGGGGTTGCTGAGGCCGGAGGCAAAGACTTCAAGCTCTATAACCGGCTGAGCATCAACATGTTGCAAAACTGCGAAGGCACAAACAAGTGCCAGAATGGAACTACGCATAGGTACTATTTTAACATGTAAAAATACCAAGAGTAAGCCAGCTTAGCACTATGCGGCATCGGGGAACTGTCAGGGTGAGGTCAATTTGTGGAAAAAATATTTGTATATACAGAAATCTATCCTATCTTAGAGTGTTATTTTGATCATAACATACCTCTTTTAATATGAAAAAACTCCTGATCATTGCCATAGCTGCCACAACGGCAGTGGCATTCTCCTCTTGCGCTAAAGACAGGATCTACGGTTGTACCGATCCATTTTCTATCAACTACAACCCTAATGCCACTGACGACGATGGCGGCTGTTTCAAGCCTTCAAGTCAGAAGCGCGCTTTAGTTGGTGATTTCACTGCAACATGGTGTCCATATTGCGGACAGTGGGGTGCTCCTGAATTTAAGGCAGCACTTGACCAGAGTGGTCCTAATGCAGTTCCACTTTCTATTCACAATACAGATGAAATAACTACCACAGAATCAACAGCACTCACAGATTATTATGGTGCTGAAGGTATTGTTGGAGGTTATCCTACTTTATATGTGTGGAACCAATCAACCTTTACAAGCGGTGGCGCTGGTGCAGGTATGGTAAGCACAGAAGTTTCTTCAGGTTCTGCTGATGCAAGTGCTGTTGCCGGATTTACCGACAATGGAACTTCGATCACGATCTCTGTAAGCGCAGCTACTTTCACAGATGTAACGGGCGATTATTATGTTGCTGCTTATCTGATGGAAGACGGACTTGTGTATACACAACAAATCGCAGGTGCTGATCCTGATCCAAACTTTATTCACGATCACGTGATCCGCGCTTCTACCAATGGTTCTTGCTGGGGTGAGCAATTCATCTTCGGTTCAGGATCTAATGGTACTACATGGACTAAGTCATACCAGATCACCAAAAATGCTGCATGGAAAACTGAAAACATGTATATGGTGGCTATCGTTTGGAAATATGACAGCGCTGAAGGCAAATACACTTACGTAAACGCTCAGGAAACTAAGATGTAATACCTGACCAACTTAATAAAAAAAGGCCGTCCGTTTGGATGGCCTTTTTTGTTGGGTGGAGGGTTGAAGGTTGGGGGTTGAGGGTTGAGGGT
>JAYRVB010000362.1:0-4435 GCA_041918775.1 Chitinophagales bacterium | reverse complement strand
GAATGGCGTCACATCGCTATTCAGCTCAACAGTAACAGTCGGCGAGTTGATGATCCAAACTAACAACAAGGCCGTTTGTGTTTCCCGCTTCTCCTTTTCCTGATCTATCGGAGTGTTTTCCAGCCAGTCGATCGTGGCGAGCACCTTCTCCTCACTAGCCACCCATTCCTCCTCCGAATCAGGTAATTTTTCCAATAGATTTTGTGCCTGCATGGTTGAGGTGCCTATCAACATGCACATGATCACCATAAGGTTTTGAAGTGGTTTCAATTGATGTAATATCTTTTTATAATATGAATATACGATATGTCGATATTGGACCCCCGTGATCAATCATTTTATTACAGTCCTGCATATGTTGCTGCAAAATGCTGATCGGACATGCCAAGGGCTACTATCCTTTCTTTTGCCGATTCACCACAAAATTATTTCTGACATAGCGATCATTCACCTGAAATGTGGAAAAGGCTATCGAAAAATTATTGTGCACATACAGGATCAGATCCTCTATGTGCTCGAAACGCCTATGCTTTTTTGACAGCTCTCCCTCCAATTGTCCGGTATAATATTTTTCTATGCTTAACTGATACCCCTTATCGGCCACCTTGAATGCAAAAAGCTGGATAGTAATATCCTTACCAAATGCACTTTGCTCAGCGGGTATTTGCACAAACCCCGACACCATGCGCCCTTGTTCAAGGGCAGTGACAGGATTGAGGGATGTGTTTTTCACGGTGTTTTTAGCATCAGGTCAAATGACATGTGGAGCTCAACGCCTCATGTTACTTATCTTCAGTACTCATCAAGGTTCGTAACTTCGTAAAAGGCATCTCCACGTTGAAATAAACAGCCTTGATTTTTTTCTCTCCTTTTTGTGGCTGCTGCCCCTTTGTTTTGATCTTGAGTTTGTCTGTCATGTCGATCAGCGATTGACCGGTTGCTTCCAATTCAAGGTCGGAAAGCGCCATGTATTCATCCGGCACTTTTAGCACCACATACGCTGTTTCCATACTTTTGCCATCTCCGCTACTAAATAAAGCATACAATAATCCATAGTACATATGGGCATACTTTCTGGCTGTGGGAATTTCCTCCATCACATGGTGACATACCAGCATCCAATACAGCACCTTCAGATTCACCGGATTGGTCAATAATTCATTTTCACCATAGGTGATGGCTTCCTTGAATTTTTCACGATCGATCAATTCAAAAAAGGTTTTTTCATTTTCACCGGTGGCATATGGCGAATAGGTAGCATAAAAGGCATTGCCATAATATAGATGATAGTAATCATCACTGGTCATGGTGGTGTCCAGCGCATTTATCCTGGCCACCAGGTTTGGATAAAAGAACTTACCTGTGCTGTCGTTGATCTCCGCTTTGATCTTGTCGAAGTTGACTGTGAGCACCTGTTGTGCAAATGCATTTACGCTGAATAACAGCGCAACAGTCGCAAGGAGAAATTGGCGTGTCTTCATAGTGGATAAGTGGTTTGATGATCTTTAGTGCATAGTGAAGGTAAAAAATTGTCCTGAAACTTCTGATCCGGCATTCAGGAAATCACCAGTTAATTTTTCAATTAAATAGCACACATTCATCACCCTGTCAAAAGGATAACCGCGTAGAAAGACAGGATCCCCTCGCATAAAGCCAACACCAATTCACTACTGCTTTTCCTGTATTTTTGCGGCATGAAGGTGTTTAAGTTCGGCGGTGCCTCGGTAAAGGATGCAGATGGCGTGCGCAATGTGGCGGCCATTTTACGCGGATTCCCGGGAGATAGCATCCTGGTGGTGGTATCTGCCATCGGCAAAACCACAAACGCCCTCGAAAAAATCGTTGCCTCCGGCTTCTCCGGTGGAGATTATCGTGCGGAACTTGAATCCTTGCGCGACCAGCACGAAACCATTTGTCGCGATCTGCAGTTGCATGTCGACCTGAGTTATTTTTTCGACCATATTGTTGCTCAGGCGGAGGCAAATCGCGCCCTCTCCTATCCGCAGTATTACGATCAGATCGTATCTGTAGGTGAGTTATTATCCAGCACCATACTCAGCGCCTACCTCAATGCCAATGGCCTGTTTAATACCTGGGCTGATGCCAGAACCCTCATTTTTACAGATGACACCTGGCGGGCAGGTAATGTGCAATGGCAGAAAACATCCAAAACGATTCAGGAGCATATACCGGCTTTACTTCAACAGGGCATGGTGGTAACTCAGGGGTTTATTGGCTCAGCCGGCAATGATCGGGCTACCACACTCGGACGAGAGGGCTCTGATTATTCAGCAGCCATTTTCGCACATTGTCTCGATGCTGAAGGCCAATGGATATGGAAAGACGTGCCCGGTGTGCTGAGTGCCGATCCAAAGAAATTTCCGGAGGCCTCTCTCCTGCCTGAGCTGACCTACTATGAGGCAATTGAAATGACTTACTATGGTGCTTCCGTGATACACCCGAAAACCATTTACCCGCTTCAGCAGAAACGCATACCGCTGTTTGTCCGCTCCTTCCTGGATCCGCATGCCCCCGGCACCACTATTGCCACCGATGGCAAATACATTGCCTATCCTCCTGTGATCATGCACAAATCCGGACAAACGCTGATCTCCATCACCCCAAGCCTGACCACTTTTGTCGGCGATATGCAGATGGCTGATATTTACAGCCTCTTCAGCAGACATAAACTGCGTATCAACACCATTCAAATCGCTGCGCAGAGTGTGAGTATCGTGGTTGATTACAACCCGTACATGATAGAACCCCTGATCGCTGACCTGAGGAATGCTTATTCTGACGTTCAAATACGGGAAAACACACAATTACAATTGATGACCATCCGTCATTATACCGATCAGGTGCTGGCGGCGCTGACTGAAAATAAGAAGATCTACCTCGAGCAGCGCTCCAGGTCAACAGTCCAGTTTTTATACGAATAAGCCTGCGGGTTACTTGTAAGGGCGTTCCATGATGATGGAACCGATGATGGCATTGCGGAGGTCAAGGTCGAATTCGGGGTAATTTTCTTCCTCAGCAACCAGTTTGTGCCCTTTTTGATCCAGATTGTGCTGTTCAGCATCGTGTTCGGTAGTACGTGCTTTGGCAAGTGCCTGCTGAAACTCTCCGGAGGAACGTTTTTCACGTTCTGAGATCACCTCGCGTTGCTTGTAGACCACCTGCTTCTCAGGGGCATCCGTCGAGCCGCGTTCGCGCTCCATTTGTTGCTGACGACGCGCCTCCTCGATCTTTTTGCGCAATTCGCGGAAGACCTCATCCGGTGACGGCTTCTTTTCCGGGGCCTGTGGCGCTTCAGGGGCCTGATTTTCAGGGTTTTGGTCCTGACCCAGGAATTTCTTCACAAAACGGCCTCCGAGGTTCATCACCACGATCCATACAAACACCAGAATGATACTCCAGATCGAATCCATATCCTCACGAAGATACAAAAGCTTTTGTTTCAGGCGTTATGCACACAAATCGCAGGCTCAGCAATAACTCCAAAGTGCGCAAAGAGGCATTTATCCACAATTGTTAATTTAAATATCCTGTCATTTTTGATGTAGGCACCGCCGTTCCGTTATTTTTGAGCCCTTCTTATAACTATGAAACTGTCAACGCTAGAGATCAAGGGGTTCAAGAGTTTTGCAGACAAGACTGTACTGCATTTCAACGAGAACATAACCGGTGTGGTTGGGCCTAACGGCTGTGGTAAATCCAATGTAGTAGATGCTATCCGCTGGGTACTGGGCGAACAAAAGCCTACTGCCCTCCGTACCGAACGGATGGAAAACCTCATTTTTAACGGCACTAAGGCCAGAAAATCCTCAGGCATGGCCGAGGTAAGCCTGACCTTCGAAAATACACGTAACCTCCTCGCAACTGAATTCAGCACCGTTACCGTAAGTCGTCACTACTTTAAAACCGGTGAAAGCGAATACCGCATCAATGGCGTTACCTGTCGCTTAAAAGATATTCATAACCTCTTCATGGATACCGGTATCAGTACCGATTCATACTCCATTATCGAATTGGGTATGTTGGATGATATCCTCCATGACAAGGATAACAGTCGCCGGAAATTATTCGAACAGGCTGCCGGTATCAGCAAATACAAATCGCGCAAAAAAGAAACCCTCAACAAGCTATCTGCCACACAACAGGACCTTGATCGCGTTGAGGACTTGTTATTCGAGATCGAGAACAACCTGAAAGAACTCGAAAAACAGGCAAAGCGCGCACAACGCTATCAGAAACTCAAAAGCGAATACAAAGTGAACAGTATCGATCTGGCTGTGCTCACTTTACAATCGCATAAAGACATCTATAAGCAATTAAGCAATCAGCAAACCTTCGAAAGTGATTCCAAGATCGCGATAGAAGCAGAGATCGATGCGTTGGAAGCAAGCATTGCTGATAAGAAAACAGCGTTGAT
>JAYRVB010000361.1:0-1532 GCA_041918775.1 Chitinophagales bacterium | reverse complement strand
GTAAGCCAACACCAATCGCTCCTGCGAAAGATCACCACCAATGGCAAGTAATCCATCGGGATCGGCCATGGAAGGATCCGGAAAAAGTAATCGCTGGTCGAGTTGCCAAACCGGCATAAGGATTATTCTATCGTGGCATTGATACCACGATCAACCAATTGCTCGCGCATAGGAGAAAGATGCGCACGCTTGCCTTCCTGAACGGCATATTTTCCTTTGAAATGGATGATGTAGGCACACTGTT
Source organism: Chitinophagales bacterium (assembly GCA_041918775.1). GTDB lineage: Bacteria > Bacteroidota > Bacteroidia > Chitinophagales > BACL12 > UBA7236. Next base: position 1,288 of record JAYRVB010000361.1, on the reverse strand, counting down.
CTGCCTGCTCATGGGTATGCCTACAGATCTCTACCAGACTTTGGATCACCCAGTCGAAAGTATTCACATCATCATTATGCACAATAAGTCTGACACCGAGTGCGCCGTCTATCAGCTCTTCGGTTAACAGATCTTCTTGTGTATGCACTGCGCTCATGCCTGAAAAATTTGAAACACAAAATTACGCACATTTTCACCACATATCCAAACCCTGCGCGCGTTTGGTCGGGAAATTGTATTTTCGGCACATGGATTACGATCGCCTAAAACCGCAGCGAGAGCGCTTTGGAAGACAGGTGCGCGGACTCTGGACCTTCCGCCTGTTTTTACTGCTCAAACTCCCGGTGGCCCTGATCTCCGGGCTGAGGGTGCGCAGTCTGGATGACGGCCATTGCACCGTTTCCGTGCCCTTCAAACGCCTGACGCAAAATCCTTTTCGCTCAGTGTATTTCGCCTCACAGGCAATGGCCGCAGAAATGTCGACGGGCGTGCTTTGCCTCAGGGCTATTCAGGGTTGTTCGCCACCGGTGAGCATGCTCGTGGTGAATTTGGAGGCTGTTTTTACAAAAAAAGCAACCGGAAGGGTGTTTTTTACCTGTTCGAATGGTAGCGAAATCCGCGAAGCAGTGGAAAAGACGATGGATACGGGGGAAGGCATGGTAGTGAGTTGTACCAGTATTGGTTTACTATCGGATGGCTCGGAGGTCGCCAGATTTATCGTTACTTGGTCGCTGAAGCGAAAAAGTGGCAAATCACTCCACTAAATACTTCGAAAATGCCTAGTGGATGTCAATCTATACCTATCAGGTAAAGTTTATCGTTATACCTGCTAATTTTATGCAAATGCAAACTTCATATATATATGCGATCATGCTCGGCATGTTTTTGTGCTTGCAGGCCTGTAACCGAAATACCTCTTCTCCGGAAACAGCAACCGAAGAGGTAAATACCGAGCAACCAAAGATCACCAATGTAGATCTGATAAGCCCTGAAGATCCATTCAAAAATCAACCGAATGCTTTGTGCACCGTAATCAGGAAGCTCGATATATCCTATTACGCACCTGAACAAAATGTAGATGATATCACGGCCTACCCCAAAAAATATTGCCTGCTGGATGTCTGTCTGAATGGCCCGAGTTCCAACGGTAACATCGTAAACCTGGGCGGTGAAGACGAGATCGTAACAAGCTCCTACGAACTTATCAAAGTATTCAACTCTGTGGATGAAGTGAAAGCCTACGTAGAAAAATTCAATATTTCAGATGTAGTCTATGAGGAATAGGAAT
>JAYRVB010000360.1:0-2039 GCA_041918775.1 Chitinophagales bacterium | reverse complement strand
ACCCGTTTTGACGCTACCAACTTCAAAACCCGTTTCGCCTGCGAAGTCAAGAACTTCGATCCCACCTCTGTCATAGATAAAAAGGAGGTCCGTCGTATGGACCCTTTCCTGCATTATGCTATGGCAGCAGTTGAGGAGGCGGTTAAAGACGCACGAATCGACGCTGCTGCGGTAGATGTGGATCGTGTTGGTGTTATCTGGGCCAGCGGTATCGGAGGTTTAAAAACTTTTGAAGAGGAAGTTTCCTACTTCGCCAAGGGCGATGGCATTCCAAAATTCAATCCATTCTTCATCCCGAAGATGATCAGTGATATCGCTGCGGGTATGATCTCTATCCGTTATGGGTTCAGAGGAGTGAATTTTGCGACTGTTTCGGCCTGTGCTTCTTCTACACACTCGCTGATCATAGCTGCCGACTGCATTCGCATGGGTCGCGCTGATATGATCGTTGCCGGTGGTTCGGAGGCGGCGGTTACGGCTCCGGGTGTTGGTGGCTTCAACGCCATGAAAGCCCTGAGCGAACGCAACGACGATCCTAAAACGGCTTCCCGACCATTCGACCTCGATCGCGATGGTTTTGTGTTAGGCGAAGGCGCCGGTGCGCTTATCCTCGAAGAATACGAGCATGCGGTTCGTCGCGGTGCAACCATTTACGCAGAATACTGCGGAGGTGGTATGAGCGCTGATGCTTACCACATGACTGCGCCTCACCCCGATGGGCTTGGTGCACAATTAGTAATGAAAGATGCCTTGCGTGACTCCGGCATGCAGGTAACAGATATCGACTACGTAAATGTACATGGCACATCTACCCCGATCGGTGATCCACAAGAGATCAAGGCCATACAGGCGATCTTCGGGGAGCATGCTTATGCCATTAATATCAGTTCTACAAAATCCATGACCGGGCATTTGCTCGGTGCAGCGGGTGCTATAGAGGCTATTGCCAGTATCATGGCCCTGCGCACAGGAATCATCCCACCTACCATCAATCACTTTACCGATGATCCTGTTTTTGACACGAGACTCAATCTGACCTTTAATACGGCACAACGCCGAAACCTGAACGCTGTGCTGAGCAATACCTTTGGCTTCGGCGGTCATAACGCTTCGGTGATTTTTAAAAAAATTGAGTAACGAGTCGCTTGCTTCCGGTTTATCGCAAACTGTATAACTATTACCTCAGCGCTGATAAGGCGTTTTGCAGGAAACTGAAAAGTATTACCGGGATCATTCCGATGAATTGTGCCGTGTATCAGTTAGCCTTTCAGCACAGTTCCATTCACAACTCCGTACATGCCAACAATGAACGCCTCGAGCTACTTGGCGATGCGGTGATCGATCTGGTGATCGCGGATTTTTTGTTTAGAAAATATCCATTTCGCTCGGAGGGCTTTCTTACGGAAATGCGCAGTAAAGTGGTGAGTCGCGAGCAATTAAATCGCGTAGCCCTGAAGATCGGTATCGGTGAAATGATGCAGGTGCGCAAGGGCGGCACCGACCTCACGAAAAGCAATGTACTGGGCAATGCCCTGGAAGCACTTGTTGGTGCTATTTATGTGGATGCGGGTTATCAGGTTGCTGCCAACTTCTTTATGCATAAAATATTGATTCCGCATTATGAGATCGATGAACTGGAGAGTCTTGTGGTGAATTTCAAGAGCAAGATCATTGAATGGTCGCAGAAAAATGGCCACGAGATACGCTTCGATCTGCTGGAAGAACACGAGCAAAAGGGCAAGCGCATGTATAAGATGGGCTTGATGTTCAATGGTGAGTTGATCGCAGAGGATATAGACTACTCCAAAAAGCGCGCTGAACAAAAAGCCAGCGAACAGGCCTGCCGCAAGCTGGGCATACACGAGTAAGCTCGCCGTCGAAGTTCTATTCTACATAATGTTTTCATTCGCAGTTCTGCGTATAAAAAACTCCCATCATTTGCTGAAAGGTGCAGATACATCTATCAGCGATGGTTATTGCATTTTCATAGTATAGAAAAGCTTATGTTCGTTAATTAATAACATGCATTAATCAGCGTT
>JAYRVB010000359.1:0-4974 GCA_041918775.1 Chitinophagales bacterium | reverse complement strand
CAGAGCAGGATAAAGGTGATCACCTGTATGCCCAGTTTTTTGCGACTAAAGTACGTATGAGGCGCGTGTGTGAGGGTGGTTAGGTAGTAACCCACCACTGTATCGACTTACGCTGAATTGTATTTTCCATTGTGCAGCAAGGTCGGAAAAAACACCATGCAGATCACTGCAAAAGCAAGCGCAGCAAGGATAATGAAGGGAAAATCAATGTGCAGGAAAAAGATCCCGATAAAACTCAGTACGGCCACCAGATAGTGTAGCGGGTCGGTAAGCGAACGTTTGGCGATCTTAAGTAAGGCCAGTATCACAATGGCCACCACAGCGGGTTTCAGGCCGAGAAAGAGGCTGCTTACCCAGGGGATATTGCCATAAGTGACGTAGAGCATGCTCAACCCCAGCAGAATGAACATAGAGGGGAGAACAAACAGGATTCCTGCAGCCAGACCACCCTTGGTACCATGCAAAAGCCAGCCTGTATAAGTGGCTAACTGCTGGGCTTCAGGCCCCGGGAGCAACATGCAATAGTTGAGGGCATGCAGGAATTTTTTATCGCTGATCCAGCGTTTTTTATCGACCAGATAAGTATGCATGATGGCGATCTGTCCTGCAGGACCGCCAAAGCTTATCCACCCCAGTTTAAACCAAAATTTCAGGGCTTCCCGAAAGGTGGGTTTTGCCGGAGTTGTCATGAGATGATGTGCTATTGAATATCAGCGTCGGTAAGCGTAAAGGTGCAGGTATGTTCAAAGCCGCCATCGATCTCATCAGAACCGGAAACCCAGTTGCTGGCTTCGGTTATTTCCTTGATGACCGTAAAACCGGGATCAGCTACCAGGGAAAGGCGACTGATATACTGCTCACATTCTGCATTCGCATCATTGAGTTCGTCTCCAAAGGAGTAGATCACTTCTTCAGCGCCGGGATCGATGATCAATGAATCAGTAAAGGTAAATCCACCGCTTCCGTCTGTCGTGTACAGGATTACGGTATGGGTACTTTGGTTGCTTACTCTTTTTTCCCAGGTAGAGTAGGCATCGCAGGACCAGAGAAGAATGGCAGGTACAAGCAGGCCCGCCAGGTTGTAAATAGGTCTCATGATGTTCGGAAAGATAGGAGGATTTATACAATCCGCAAAGCGCTTTCTTTACGAAATCATGTCCTCACCCCTTGACCTGCGTGTACAGGCCATTCGGGGGAGGTCATGTTTTTTTCTGCAAATAGAGATAATCCAAATAGTATATTACCTTGAGCGACAGGCCGTTAGTGTGCGGAGTCTGCATGGTTTTGCTCAAATTATCCAAATAATCATCGGCACGAATGCCGTCAGATTGAAATACATTGTCCTTCCAGATCACATTTAAAAAGCTCCCCGGTGCAAACTCCCAGGCATATACAAAGTCGACATTAAATACATTGAAATTGAGGTCGTAATCGCCATTGAATGCGGTGCTGCCCAAAGTGCCATCTTCCTGCAATTCATAGAACTGGTGGTATACCACCTGTCCCCAATATTCACGAGCCCTGGCAATGATATTCATCTTTGGTCCGAATAGATATTTGAAACCGATCTCCTGATCAACATTCACGATATCCCTGCGACCTATGATACTATTACCCGCACGATCGAAATTGACAAAACCGAAATTGCTATGGTCTTTGCTCACAGAAGCGCCGTGTGTGATAGAGAATTTATCATTGATCACCCAGGTGATCCACTGCCCGCCGCCAATATATGGGTCGTTTGGAATAGGTGATTCTCCGAAGCTGAGGTTCCAATTCATGCTGAAATTCTTGCGGTAATCTGTTCCGGCCCATAGGTTCACGAAGGTAAATGGCGCATGATAAAACTTGCGTCCTTCCACGCGTGGTTCGTAATAATCGTACCACCAGATAGGTTTCGAATACAGATTTATTCCGGCATTCCAGAAATTCTTGAATTGACCGTTAAATCCTAGGTTGTAGTTGATCTCCTGAAATGCAAGTGGCTCGGCCTGCAGATTATAAGCAAATCCACCCCAGGAGCCGTAATTGTAAAATATACCCTTCTTAGGTTCCTGATTATTATAATTGAATCCGAAATAGTTATTAATGATGTTATACCCAAATTGTATACCCATGTCACTATGATCGTATTGCGGACTGATCAGGGCGTGTGAGAAATTGAAATTCCACTTACCTGTAAATTGCGAAATGCCAAATATGTAATTATATCCATCAGTAGGTTCATCCACTACCGTATTTTCTGCTGTTCTGTAGGGTTCATGAACCTGACTGTAATTACCAAATCCCCAGAAATTCCATTTGCGAGAAGGCAGGGTGATGTCATACAATACCTGCGATACATTGGCATCCCGATAAATGCCATCGCGAAGCACATTGGTATTGGTGAAGCTGACCTTTGAATTATTTTTTAATGCTTGTTCAAACACCAGCATATTGTAATTCGTGAACGGGTTCGTGAGTACCTGGCGCGTTTCGCCGGTGCTGGTATCTGTTATGGTGGCGTATTCCTGAGCGGCAATGGCATTAAATAATCCAATGCCGAGGTTTTTATTGGTTCTTCCGGAAAACTTGGTGGCGTTGATCAGGCTTGTTTCAAATGGATTGTCGGTGATCACTTCATTAGCGCCCACTTCAGAGGATACATTCCAGAATAAATAAGGTGTTCCTCCAATACGCCGCGAATAAAACATCCGGTCGCTCAGGAAATTAAACGTTTGATTAAATATTTCCACTCCTTCCGTAAAGAAAGGTCTGCGTTCATTGAACTGCTGTTCAAACGGCGATAAATTCAGGATCACGTTATCACTCTGTACTTCACCAAAATTCGGCACCAGTGTAGCGTCTATCGTAAAGCTTTCATTGATACCATATTTTACATCCAATCCACCATTGAGGATAGGATCACTTTCATAACTTACCGGATTATCGCTGATCGGTGTCCATTGATAGCCTGTGTTCAGATAAGGTGAAAATGACAAACGCAGGGGAGGGGTGATATTTTCCAACCCGGTTAGTGCACCCCACTGATTGATGATACCGAATATTTTCGGATCTACCGGACTCCATAGGATGGTTTCTCCTGTGGAGTTGATACTTCTGTTGAACTGTAAGCCCCAATCCTGTAAAGGTTTTGATGGAAAGCGTATGGCGGAATAGGGGATCTTGATCTCACAACTCCAACCCTCGTCATTAAAATGCACATCGCTTTGCCACACCGCATCCCAACTCATGTCACCATTGCTGTTCAATGAAATGCGCTGATCTTTACGCACACCTGCTGCTGTTACTGTAAATCGATAGCCATTGATGTCGTCGTTATAGGTGTCGAATCCAACCACAAAATTATCAGCGTTGGAATATCCATCGCGCTCACACAATTGCCGGTTCACCTTATCGGGTTCCGGATCGTACATCATGGCGCCTACATAGATCGCTTCATTATCGTACACAACCTTAACCTCCGTGCGCCTGCTTGGTGTTTTGCCATATTCGGGCAAAAAGGTAATGTCCAGGGTAGCAATCGGAGCATTGGCCCAGGCGGCATCATCTAGTTTACCGTCAATTTTGGGCGCGATTGTTACCTTGGTCGAGGCAAGGGATGGTCTTGGGATACTGTCCTGAGCGTCTGCAGACAGTATTGATCCAAAAAAAATCGCAGAGAACGCGCTGATGAGAGAACTGCGCAACATAGTTGGGTTTTGAGTATATGCAAAGTAACATGAGCTAAATGTTTATTTGCGTTAAGGTGCGATAGACAAAGGGTTAAAGCAGGGTTAAATGGTGTTAAATCAACATGGATCACATCTTATACACAAGCCGATTCCAGAAAAGCCTACATTATTTATAGAGCAATACGATTTCTACGCGCCGATTGCGTTGATAATCTTCCTCTGAAAATTCCGGTGCTATCAATTTGTTTTTACCTGAAAGTCCGATGTATTCCATTTGTGCAGCCGGAACATCTTTCAATCGCAGATATGCAAATACTGCACGGGCTCTGTCAGTGGAAAGGGTATGTCGAAAGGTGCGAATATTAATGGCATCCGCTTGTCCTGCGATCTTGCCTTCGGTGTTCGTGCAGCAGATATGCCCCTCCAGTCGGATACGCATTTGGGGATTGCGCAACAGTACGGCCGCCAGGGAATCCAGTATCGGAAAAACATCCGGTGCAATGGAATCCATACTCAGCGGAAAGGTAATATCCCGCAATACGAGATGATCGCCAATGCGCATGCTGATCAGTGCGGAATCGAGTCGGACATTTCCGGCCAGACTGAACTCGGGGATATCCTTAACGATCTGCCCGGGTTTAAAAATTTCGGCTTTGTTAAACAGATCCGGCTTTTTGGGTTTGCAAACGCAGGTAAGCTCCACCCGTCGATTCAGGCGTCTTCCGGCTTCTGTGGCATTATCAGCGATCGGCCCGGAAGCACCGTGTGCGGTGCCTTTTATATTTGATGCTGAGAAGATCGCTGCCTGCTCCACTACCTGACGTACGGTAGCTAATCGCTTTTCACTCAGGGTTTTATTGAAGGATGCGGAACCAATGGAATCGCAAAAGGCATCGATCGTAAGGGAACATGTGCTGTCTGTTGACAGGGTTGTAAGAAATTGTTGCAGTGATACGTATTGAGCCTGATCCAATTGATATGATCCACTGGTAAAATACAAGGTGATCTGTTCAGGCGTCTGCGCATGTGCGCGCATGACCAGTCCGAATAACAACAAAAAATACAGGTATCGTTTCAATTTATTCAGTTTTCCACCAGTCGATCACCGGTAAAATGTCGGCCATACCGGCTTCAGGCAGGTCATACATGGCTTCCCAGGTGCGCAACCAGTTAATATGCGAAACAGGGGTGTCGTAATGCCCTCCCTGCACATCCCTGCCGATCAATAACGTTAAAATGCGATTATCTGTTACTTCGTAACCTGTTTCATCAAAGGTGAGTACGAACAAGGCATTATGTG
>JAYRVB010000358.1:0-14495 GCA_041918775.1 Chitinophagales bacterium | reverse complement strand
TATTAGGTAAGGGTGATGGCACCTTCGATTATCGCAGAAGTTTCCAAACAGGATTCAAGAGCGATGGAGATGCTAAGGCGCTGGCTACTCTGTTGGATGCTAAAACCAAACAACCGGTATACCTTGTAGGTAATAGCAATGGAAAAGCTGCAGCGTATGGACTCACCACCACTGCTAAAACCATCGAACTGGCCGGAAATGATGCGTATGCCATCATCACCTTTGCAGATGGAAAGAAAGCAAAGCAGGAGTTTTATGCAGGTAGCGGATACCTGAGCCAAAGTGCAAAATATATTCGCGTAACTGCTCAAATGAAACAGATCGATGTGGTAGACTACAAGGGCAATATGCGCACTGTTTACCCACAATCCATGGCCGCCAAATAAAAGCCGGTCACGATACACAAAAAGGAGCTTCGATATCGGAGCTCCTTTTTTTATGCCTGTTTATACAGTTAAAACTTAGAGAAAGTCCGGTGGATTGATCATTCGATATTGTCCATTCCATTTGGCCTTATCCCGTATCTCAGCCACCTGGCGCACCGCAGGCAATATCTTTTTGATATGCTCTATGCAGAATTTTTGGCGCTCCGATTCGCGCATCAGGCACAGCATCTCATATTCATCGCGGAGCGAAAAGCCGATGTAATGACCTAACCTGAACGAAAGGAAATCAAATCCCGGTTTCTCCAAAGTTTCCATGATATCCAACAATACGAAAAGCTCTCTCGTGAGCATTTCCAATTCCTCGGTCAGGCGCCGGTGTCTATCGGCTATGTTGGGTAATAAGGAAATGATCGCTCCGGCATATAGTTTATCCGGGACTTCGCGAACCACCTCCAGTACTTTGAACACCTGAATACCTTTTACCTTGATATCCATTTCTCCACCCGGATATGTTTTGTTGATCTCCGTTACTTCCATCTCAGTGCCATGATCGAGGATGGTATTGTTTTCTACCACAGGTATCCCAAAAGATTTTCGCTCTGTATGGCATTCCTTGATGAGTTGCTTATACCGCGGTTCAAAAATGTGCAGGTTCAACTCCTCGCCCGGATAGGCAACCATGTTCAAAGGAAATATGGGCATGAATTTTTGCATACGATCTCTACATTTTTTCTCCTGCACGTACATGCAATGGTAAACGATTATTAAGCGGCGGAATGGGACAGGAATACGCCGAATTGTAATAACAATAAGGTTGATAGGTCAAATTAAAATCGAGGATCAATTGCTGTGCATCCGGTATCACCACATCCAGATAACGGCCACCGCTATATGTTTCCACGCCGTTTGTACGGTCGTAGAACGGAATAAAATATGCATGTTTACCCTGTTCGGCCTGTAGGGTGATATTCTTGTATATTTCGAGTGTACAGTTTATGGAATCCAAGGTAAAAGTTACCGTTCCGGCGGTTTGGTAAACATCTGCTTCTTTGCCCGTAGCGGCCATTCTGAACACCTCACCGTCTGCTATAGGTGTAAACTGCGCGGTAACGCGATATCGTTCGTGCACCGGATAATAATCGATACCAATAAAGTGCTTTCGTTTGTCGGGCGGCAAAGGGGAATCATCACTTTTGAAATACGACTGCATTTCATTTCTGTGTATATTCACATAGTCGATGTAATTTTGAGTGGCTACCTCATCCGGATCCTGTGAAAAATTACACGACAGGATCAAACAGATGGGCAAACACCCGAACATCAGTTTCTGAAACTTGCGAAACATAGTTCAAATATACATGATGGTAAAAACATATCGTATACTGATTAACACGCCTGCATGATGTTCGACATAGAAACCTTCCGCGCTTATTGCATCGCCAAAAAAGGCGTAACAGAAGAATTGCCTTTCGGCGACGACACACTGGTGTTTAAAGTTATGGGTAAAATGTTTGCCCTGTGTGGTATCAACAACGATCCCTTCAGTATGAATCTCAAATGCGACCCTGAACAGGCCTTGCTGCTGAGAGAACAATATGATGCCGTGCGTCCGGGATACCACATGAACAAGCTACATTGGAATACGGTGATCGTTGACGGCACCATTCCGGTGAAAGCCTTGAAAACAATGGTAGATGAAAGCTATGCACTGGTTGTAGCCGGATTACCTAAAAAGCTGAGGGCAGCATTGGAGGAATGAATACGACGCTTGATATCATCTATAGCGACAATCATTTGATCGCACTCAACAAGCTACCCGGTCAGATCTCGCAATCGGATAAAACCGGGGACGCCTCTTTATTTGACCTCCTCAAAGAACATATCCGCGTTACCTACCAAAAGCCCGGTAATGTATATCTGGCCTTATTGCATCGAATCGACCGCCCGGTAAGTGGGGTATTACTTTTCGCCCGCACCGGAAAGGCCGCTGACCGCATGTCGGAAATGATACGCGAACGGCAATTTCAAAAAACCTATTGGGCTGTGGTAAAGAATCGTCCGCCAAAAGACGCCGATACACTCGAACATTATCTGGTAAAAAACGAAAAGCAAAATAAAAGCTACGTCAGCACGGCAAACAATAAAGATGCAAAACCGGCGCGGTCTTCTTATCGATTGTTGCAAACGCTGCACAGGTATTATTTACTTGAAGTATCCTTACATACCGGTCGACATCATCAGATCAGGGCGCAGTTGGCCGCTATAGGATGTCCGATCAAAGGAGATATTAAATATGGTTTCGACAGAACCAACAGCGACGGCTCCATTCATTTACATGCACGTAGTTTACAATTTACGCATCCGGTCACCAAAGAGGAGATAAGGCTATTTGCCGATCCACCAAAAGACCCGATCTGGGATGCCTGCCTGCCGGATGCATAAAAAAAAGGCCTGCACATGGCAGGCCGTAATCATGACAATTATCTTCAGGTTTCAATAGGCATCATCATTTCCTCCGCTTCCCAATTTACTATCAGGAAACATGAAGTTGATGCCTAAAGAAAATCCTACATAGGCATTGTGAGATTTACGCGATATTTCCTCACCTTGTGCAGGACGCAGGTCGCGCGTTGGCTTTGAGTTGATATCAAAGAATCCGATGTATCCTCTGAATTGTGGAGTGAAGTACACATTATCGTTCACATAAATATCTGCACCTACACCTACTACAGCGCCGATATCAAAAGGCGTGAAAAAATCAGTACCTGCTGTATTCGGTTCACCTTTGAAATCAGGCACACCGCTGGTTGGTGCTTCAAAGCCTGCATCCTCAACCGGGCGCTGATTATCCGGATCTGAATCATCCAGGTCGGCGGTATATTGCTGTGTCGCATTGAGCAGATACCCAAACTGCAAACCACCAGCCATCTGATATTTTACAGCCGATTTAGAATCACCTTCCATATACCTGAATAGCACCGGCACCTGTAAATAGGTAAGGTCTACGTAACGATAGGTAAGTACCTTTTCACGCAGATCCGGTTTTTCAGGATCTTGCACCGGACCAAAATCCTTGATGATGTCGGAATAATCCTGACCCATTTGTGCATAGTTGAATTCTACCTGCCAACCGAAATTTTCATCCCAGTTATAGCCAAAGGTTGCTCCGCCGAGTATACCATATTTATACTCATAGTCCATTTGCGAATATTCATAATTATTCTGGTTGATGATCCAGATGCTGTTCATCTGGCCCTGAAAGCCGAAATGAACTCCCTTTTGCGCATGTACCAAAGATCCGGTAACGGCAACGGTCAACAGAGCAAGTAGTATTTTTTTCATACCTAACAATTCGTTCAGTTGCCACGAATATACGACCTTCTCCCATTTTGAAAAGTGCACAATCAACATTCCACGCCTTTTTTGTCCCAAAAAGCATGCGCGATAAGCCCCAAAGCGGATATACATTTCAGGCAAAAGTGATGGATATCTGTTGAATATCCGCGCCACTTCTGTGGAAATCCGGTGATGAGATCAGGCGATTTTGCCTGTCACATTTTGCCTGACAGGGAAATATTTTTCGTGCAGTATCTTCGCCACATGAGTAAGTTGTTCATGGCGAAGCGTTTTCTGCAGCATCAGTGGCAGGCTCGTACGCGTCATGAAGTGCATTCGCCCTTTGTGTTTGCCCTGAGTGAAGAAGTGCTGAACGATACACGTAACTATTACGCTTTTGACGAGATAGAATCCCGACGAAAACGCCTGCTTCAGAACCATACCACTATTCGGGTGGATGATCATGGTGCAGGGAGTCACAGCCTACGCACAAGGGAGCGACGCATATCAGACATTGCCGCCAGCAGCCTTACCTCGCCCCGCTTTGGTCAGCTATTGTTCAGGCTAGCTCAGTTTCTGCAGCCGCGCACGATACTGGAAATGGGCACCTCTCTCGGCATCAGTGGGGCCTACCTCGCCTCCGGTGCACCACAGGCCCGACTCATTACCTTGGAAGGCAGCGCGGCAATAGCCGAGGTAGCCAGAACACAGTTTGCCTCGCTGGGACTTGAGCAGGTTACCCTGCTGGAAGGTGAATTCAGTCAGACCCTCCCCACAGCCTTACACATGCTGGGTACGCTGGACCTGGTATTTATTGACGGCAATCATCAGTTTGCCCCTACCCTCGCCTATTTCGATATGCTGCAACCCTATTTGCACGACCGCAGTGTGGTGGTATTCGATGATATCCATTGGAGTCGTGGCATGGATAAAGCCTGGGGATGTATCAAGGAGTACCCGCGTGTGCGCTTATCTGTCGACCTGTTTTATAAAGGGATCGTTGCCTTCGACACCAGGTTTAAACAACCGGTACATTTAGCGCTAAGGTATTGATCAACAATACCGCCCTTTCCCCCAAACCCAATAGAACACTGCCTCTTAACGAAGTTTAACCGCTCTTAAGTGGGCACTCCTGGGTACATGAATTACCTTTACGGGAAAGTCACCAAGCATATGAGAAAACAGTTACTGTTATGCGTGGCGTTGATCTGCTCCGGCATCATGGCCTACGCTCAGAAGGAACTTCCTTCTAATTTCTTTTTTAAGACCCTGCCCAACGGTATGCAAATGCTGGTTATTGAGGACAATTCTGTTCCTCTGGCCACTATTGAGATCGTTGTACGCAATGGCGCATATACCGAAGATTCTGCCTTTAACGGTTTGTCGCACATGTATGAACACATGTTCTTCAAAGCCAATAAGGCCCTGCCAAGTCAGGAACAATTTTTGGAACGCGTGCAGGAATTGGGTGTGGTGTTTAATGGCACTACAAGCGATGAGCGCGTGAATTATTTCATTACCCTGAACAACTCAAAGTTGGGAGAAGGGATGGAATTCATGAGCAACGCGATCAGATATCCATTGTTCCTGGAGGAAGAAATGAAGAAAGAAAACCCGGTGGTGGATGGCGAATTTCAACGCGCAGAATCCAACCCTGCTTATTATCTGTTCGACGAGATGAATCGTCATTTGTGGAAAGAAAATTATTACCGCAAAAATCCGATCGGTTTGCATGACGTGATCCTGAGCTGCACACCTGAGAAAATGCGCACCATTCAGGCGAAATACTATTATCCGAACAATAGTTTATTAGCCGTTGCCGGTGATGTGAAACACGAGGAGGTATTTGCGATCATCGAGAAATATTTTGGTGACTGGAAACCTGCAGATTTTGATCCTATACAAAAATGGCCAATACCTGAAATGCAACCGTTGAAAGGCGTTACAAATTACGTTACCCTCAATGAAAATGCACAGGTGCCGATCTTTATGATCGGATTTCACGGACCTGATACTCGTCGCGATGTAAAATCAACATACGCAGCAGATGTATTCAGTTTCATTTTGTCGCAATCGAACAGCAAACTGCAAAAGGAACTCGTAGAAACCGGACTTGCATTACAAGTGGGTGTGAGTTATCAAACCTGTATGTATACCGGTCCTATTCAGATCTTTATGGTACCAAATCCGGCCAAAGTAACGGAAGCGTGGACAGTATTGCAGGAAAACATTAAGCAGTGGGCTGATCCTGGTTATTATTCGGATGAGATGCTGGAAACAGCCAAGACGCAGTTGACCATCGACGAAGTATACAGAAAAGAAAGTACCAGTGAATATATTCACTACGTAACCTATTGGTGGGCGTCTGCCAATCTGGATTATCATACCAACTACATTAAAAATTTGCAGGCCGTAACTCCTGAGGATATTTCCGCTTATGTGCAGAAATACATCATCGACAAGCCGCACGTAAATGGATTATTGCTCAATCCGGCCATGAAAGATATGGTTGATGTAAAGAGCATTGGTTTTGAGATCAAAGAATAACAACAGAAAACCCAAGGATTTATGAAAAAGATATTTGCAATACTTGTGACCATCCTGACCGTAGGCACTATGCAAGTTGTTCAGGCACAAGGCACAAAAGAATATATGGTAGAAGGCATCAAGGTGATCCATAAACCTGTTGCCAAGGATGTGATCAGCGTGCGCCTGTTTGTGGAGGGCGGAACTTCCAACTATCCGAAAGACCTGGAAGGCATTGAAAACCTCACCTTCAATTTGATGGTGGAAGGCGGTACTAAATCTATGTCGAAGCTCGATTTTAAAGCGGCTTCCGAAAAGATCGGCACCTCATTTTCTGCCGGTACCAATTTAGATTACGGCACGATCAGCATGACATGTATCAAGCCGTATTGGGATCAATCATGGAAATTGTTTACTGATGCCCTGTTGAATCCTGCATTGAATGAAACAGAATTCAATCTCTTACGCGAACAACTCATTGCCAATGCCAGACAAACGATGGCTGATCCGGATGCATATTTATCCAACCTCTCACGCGAAGTGGCTTTTGAAAAGAAAGACTATGCAAAAATTCCGGGTGGCACACCTGAGTCGTTGGAAAAGATCACACTGGCAGATGTAGAAACCTACTTTAAAAAGACCATCGGTAAAAAGCGCGTGTTTATTGTGGTAGTGGGTAATATCACTGAAGCCGATCTCATTGAAAAAATGAAGACCACCCTTGGTGGCATGCCGGGCGGAACTGCTGCTTCACGTGAAAGTCGCACCCTCATCACACAACCAAAATCACATGTGGAAGACCGCGATATCGCCACCAACTATATCCGCGGGGTGATGAGTGCGCCGTTTGCAAATGATCCGGAAGGTGTTGCCTATCGCGTGGCGATCTCCATCATGGGCGATCGTTATTTTGAAGAGTTGCGCACCAAACGCAGTTTGAGTTATGCACCTTCTGCATTTTACGCACAGGCTGCCATTACGAATCCTTATGGAGTTATCTATATCAGCACCATCGATCCCAAACAAAGCATGCAGGTGATGGTTGATGAATTGAACAAGATCAAAAAGGAAGGATTCACAGAAAAAGAATTACTGGATAAAAAACAGGAATTTCTCACAGGCTATTACCTCACCCTCGAAAGCACAGCTAACCTTGCTGATGCACTCGGTGTGGCAGAATTGACCGGTGGCTGGGAGAACCTCGACAAACTCACTACTGCCGTAAATGCCCTTACCGTTGCAGAATTGAATGCGGTTATGGATAAATACACCGATACCATCGTTTGGACCTACCTCGGAAAGCAGGCTGCTGTGCAAACTGATGATTTCAAACAAACAACACCGAAAGAGAAAAAGAACAAACCTTATTGATACCACGTGTTGTATCACAAAAAAACTCCTGCCGAACAAGCAGGAGTTTTTTTTGTGCTGAATGGTAATGTATTTACTTACGGATACATTACTCTGAAATAAAAATCTGTTTGAGTTCTTTTGCTTCTTCAGGTTTCATGCGACCCGCGAGGATGAGGCGCAATTCGCGACGACGCAGTGCTGACACATAACGTCTTTCTTCTTCCTCTGATTCAGGTTCGATCTGTGGTATCGGACAAGGGCGACCATCGTCGTCGAGGGCAACGAAAGTGAGGTAGGCCTCGTTACATTTTACTTTTTCGTGCGAGCGGAAATTCTCTTTGAATACCTCCACATAAATTTCCATACTGCTGTTAAATGCCCTGGTCATTTTTGCTGAGATGGTCACGATATCGCCGATCTTCAATGGCCTGCTAAAAGACACATTGTCCACCGCGGCAGTCACCGCAATGCGATTGGCGTGTTTACTGGCACAAATTCCGCATGCAATATCCATCCACTTCAGGAGGTTACCACCCATCAGGTTATGCATGGGATTTGTGTCGTTGGGCATTACGATCTCCGTAAATACCGTGGCACTCTCAGATACTTTTTTTGTTGTCATTGATCAGGCAATTGTTGCAAAGATAACCATTGAGCATAGAAAGCCGTTCGCATAGCAGGTGATGGCACATGGAATCACGAGCTCTGTTTTAACAAGCTGTATGCCTTCCGGTTCAGTCTGAATCGGTAGATTCGCATAGCAGTTGGAACCAAATAGGCCAATTGTATGTATATACATATATTTATTATCTTCGTGCTATGCAACGCAGAACATTCATCAAAGCCGGAGCTTTCGGAATCATGACCATGCAATTACAGGACCTCAACAACACCTTTACCGAGGAGCAGGAAACGATCATGCCCGCCATGTTTGTTGGCCACGGGAACCCTATGAACGCCATTGAAGACAATGAATTCAGCAAGGGTTGGGCCGCAGAAGGGAAACTGGTAACAGTGCCGAAGGCGATCCTGTGTGTAAGTGCGCACTGGCTGACCAAAGGCACGCGTGTGGCGGCCATTGATAAACCGGAAACCATTCATGATTTTGGCGGGTTTCCGCAGGAATTATTTGACGTGCAATATCCGGCACCAGGATCACCTGAAATGGCCAAGGTAACCAGTGAGCTGATCACCAGCACCACAGTTGCACTGGATCAGGAGTGGGGCCTCGACCACGGTTGTTGGAGTGTACTGAAAAAGATGTTTCCTGAGGCGACAATTCCGGTGTATCAGCTGAGCATCGATTATTATCAGCCACCACAATATCATTATGATCTCGCCAAATATTTAAAAGCCCTGCGCAAGAAAGGGGTATTGATCATTGGCAGCGGCAATATCGTGCATAACCTGAGGTTATTCACCTGGACAGATTCTGCATTTGACTGGGCCGTTGAATTTGATACCAAGATCAAAGGCTTTATCGAAAGCGGCGATCATCAATCCGTGATCAATTACAAAGACCTTGGTCAATCTGCTTTATTGTCGGTACCCACCAATGATCACTATTTACCACTGCTGTATACATTGGGTGTAATGGAAAGCACAGAGCATGTGCGCTTCTTCAATGAGAAGACCACGGCAGGGTCAATTTCGATGCGGTCATTTGTTACCACCACCTGATGCAGATCCGGAGGCCAGTGTGCGCTTTGGCTGCAGCTTTTGTCTGATCTTATCCCAAACAGGCGCTTTGCGTCCTGCAACCAGTTCCTCCTGTACCACCACACCGGCTGTAATGGTGCCAGATCCTGTGGCAGCTATGGTAGATTGCATATGAGGTGCCGGTGAGGTAGGCTGATCGATGAGCGACGAGGCGGCCACCTGCGTATGTCCGGTGCCCTTTAGACCAAAAGAGGCAGCAAATACATCGGCATGCATTCTTGTTTGTGCCTGTAAACCGAGGCTAAGACACAGTATCAGCCCGATCATTCCGATTCTTTTCATAACGTGACTTTTCACTTATACGCCAAAAGTACATCGAAATTGCATTGAGGTCTCACGGCACACCGAATTTGACATATTTGTGAACAAACAGGTGGTAAAAAGCAGGAGCGCCTACCCTATCGGGAAATGCGGTAAAATCACTCGCGGTCATTTTATATCTTTGCCGAAAATCAAGATACATGAACCTCCACGAATATCAAGGTAAGGAATTGGTAAAACGCTATGGCGTGAAAATACAGGAAGGTATTCCGGTTGATACACCTGAGCAGGCTGTTGAAGCTGCGCGTCAGTTGCAGGCGGATACCGGCACGAACATCTGGGTGGTAAAAGCGCAGATACATGCCGGCGGACGTGGTAAAGCGGGAGGTGTTAAAGTGGCCAAGTCGCTTGATGAAGTATATGAAAAAGCCTCCAAGATACTCGGCGCCACGCTCGTAACACCGCAAACCGGTGCAAAGGGCAAGGTGGTGCACAAGGTTCTGATCGCGCAGGATGTGTATTATCCCGGGCCATCAGAGACCAAGGAGTTTTACATGAGTATACTCCTCGACCGTGAAAAGAGCCGCAACGTGATCATTTACAGCACCGAGGGCGGTATGGATATTGAAGAAGTGGCAGAGCAGCACCCAGATAAATTACACAAGGAATGGGTTGACCCGGCCTTAGGTATTCAGGGTTTTCAGGCGCGTCGTATCGCGTTTAACCTGGGACTGAGTGGCGCCGCTTTCAAGGATATGGTGAAGTTTGTGGGCAATTTATATCATGCCTATGTTGGCAACGATTGTTCCATGTTAGAGATCAACCCGGTATTAAAAACGGCTGATGACAAGATCATTGCCGTGGATACCAAATGTGTGATCGACAACAACGCTTTATATCGTCATGCCGATGTGCAGGGCATGCGCGACATCACTGAGGAGGATGCTACAGAAGTAGAAGCCGGAGAAGCCGGTTTGAACTTTGTGAAGCTGGATGGCAATGTGGGCTGTATGGTGAACGGCGCCGGATTGGCGATGGCCACCATGGACATCATCAAAGCCAGCGGTGGTAACCCGGCCAACTTCCTGGATGTAGGCGGAACGGCAGATGCCAAGCGTGTGGAAACGGCCTTCAAGATCATCCTAAAGGACCCGAACGTAAAAGCGATATTGGTGAATATTTTCGGTGGTATCGTGCGTTGCGACCGCGTGGCACAGGGTATCATTGATGCCTACAAGAACCTTGGTAATATTCACGTGCCCATCATTGTGCGTTTGCAAGGTACCAATGCGGAAGAGGCGAAAGCAATGATAGATTCCAGTGGGTTAAAAGTACATTCTGCAATACTCCTTAAGGAAGCCGCACAGCTGGTAAAAGAAGCCGTAGGGTGATCATCATCCCACCTAAGTATCATAAAAAAAGGAAGTCATCAGAAATGGCTTCCTTTTTTGCATACTCTGCCCTACCGTTGATCGGGGCGAAGTAGACTTTACGCGTTTTACGCCTGAATTAATTCAGCGCAGCCTGTTTGTGTTCATCAAGGATGCGCATGGCAGCATTCAGGATGGCCGTGTCTTCCAACCTGACCACACCGCCGCTCACCCCTTTTTCGAAGTGCACGTCGGCGATTTTCCCCGGCGACTCGAAATGCTCGGCGCCAAAGTAGTTACGGACAGCGTCCACTTCCAAATGCAGTTCCTCGGCAATGCGTTCCATGCTGCCGTGTGGCAGGGAATCCTTGATGTGTCGCAATTCTTCAAATGTAATGACCATAGTGGTAATATTTCGTGAATTGAATATGGTTCCTTTGCTAACACGATACTACCCTATTCTTTCCAATATTCCAAACAACGGATACTAAATATTTCCAAACACCTGTTTGATAGACTTTGGCACTTATTTTGTATCACTTGCGGCTTTCCCGCAAGTTTCTACCTTTAGTCTGGTTATTTCCAAAAAATATGTCTGACGACGACCCCTTGCCTCCAAAAAATGCGTACCATTGTTATACCAATGGTCATATTTGGATACCTTATTACCTAACCACTTCATGTAAACCCTAACCCTCCATACTATGCGGGCTTCTGCTTTATGGTTGAGCGCTGCTATGCTCATCCTGGCGTCCTGTAATGCCGACAGGAATTTGATCGCCATCGATTCGAAGGCTTTTGACGAAGAAATAGAAGTTGTTCAAAATCTGGATTTCAGATTGAACAAACATGTTTTTCATGATTCATTGTTCGACACCTGGACCGATGCACCCTTAGTGCAGTTTGATCCTCCGGTGAAAGGGCGATTCAAGATCGTTTCAAGCGATGCGTTCTATTTTTCACCTTTCGATGGATTTGCAGAAAGTGAAATGTATACCGCCAAACTCACGGAAGCGATTTACGACATCACGGATGTGCGATTGAAAGTAAAATCAGAGCCGGAACATTTTCACACCCCGCTCCTCGATATACAAGGCGTTAACATGTATTGGTTCCTGGAACCGAACTCCAATACCGTTAAACTGAATGCCGATGTGTTATTCAACGCCAATGTTGATCCATCAGCCTTATCCGCTTTGTTATTTGCAGAATCAGATGGCGAACAGGTACCTACAGGCATTTCCATCAATCAGGCAGCCAGTACCATACCGGTGTCCATTGCAGGATTAGATCCGAAAGCAAAAACGCATAAGATCTCACTGACCATCAAACCCGGATTAAGTGCACCCGGTAGTATTTATAAAACATCGAAGCCGATCAAAACCTCCGTGGAAGTGCCTCCGGTAGAAGACCTGGAGATCAGGGACCTCACTGCAGAGCATGATGGTTTATCCGGTACAGTCACCATCTTCACCAATCAGCAGATCAGCAATGCCCAACTGGAACCGCTCATTTCTTTCGAACCGGCGGTGGCCTATACTGTTGAACGCACCATGAATGGCCTCGTGATCAATAGCGAGGAATTTAATCCGTCCAACACCTATAAACTCACCATATCCGACCAAATGGTGGGCGTAGCCGGAGGTAAAATGGTTGATGCATTTACACAATCCATCGCCTTTGGTGAAATGGAACCTCAGGTAGAATTTGTAAATAACAGTGCGAAATATCTGAGTGGAAAAGGGCAACGCAATTTAGCCTTCCGCATCGTGAACGTACCAAAGGTAAAAGTGGAGGTGATCAAGATCTATGAAAATAATATCCTGGCCTTCATGCGCGATGGATTTGACTGGGACTGGTATGAAAGCTATGATGATGAGGAAGGTTATTGGGATTACCATGACTATCGAAGCGTGCGCACCGATCTATATGGCAATGTGGTATATACCAAAGAATATGAATCCGCTAAACTGGAAAAGTACAGTGGATCGAGGATACTCAACCTCGACTTTACCGATAAGCTGGAGAAATTCGACGGTATCTATGTGGTTCGCGTAAGTGCTTCCGATAAACAATGGCTTACAGATGCGCAGGTGGTGAGTGTTTCTGATATCGGACTTATCGCCAAATCGTCGGAAAATGAATTATGGGTGTTCGCCAATGCCCTCCAAACCGCTGAACCGATGAGCGGAGTGAAGATATCCTTCATCAGTGGCAATAACCAGAAATTATATACGGCTACTACAGATAAAAACGGCGTAGCCAAATTCACGGATATCAAATCACAATATCCCGATTTTTCTATCAACCTGATCACCGCAAAAAATGGCAGTGATTATACCTACCTGCCTTTCCGCGAAACTGAGGTCAGCACCTCGCGATTTGACGTAGGCGGTAAACGCATGAACGCCACCGGTATGGATGCCTATTTGTATCCGGAGCGCGACCTGTATCGTCCCGGCGAAACCATGCATATTGCAGGTATCATTCGCGGTTATGACTGGAGTCTCCCGGAAAAAGTACCGGTGCGATTGAAGGTCACCTCCCCATCCGGAAAAGAATTCAAATCCGTGCGCAAGACACTGGACGATCAGGGCGGCTTTGAAACTGCTATCGAGATACCACGTGCAGCCATGACCGGCACATATACCCTTGAATTATTTGCCAGCAACGATGTGTTGTTATCGGCGGAATATATCAGTGTGGAGGAATTCATGCCTGATCGCATCAAAGTATCAGCACCTGTCAATAAAAAGGAATACAAACCGGGCGAAAAGGTGACGAGCACCATTCAGGCCGATAATTTATATGGCACCCCTGCTGCAGAACGCAATTGGCAGAGCGAGCTGAATATCTGGCCCTATGTATTTAACTCAAAAAAATATCCGCAATATCATTTTGCCATCAATGGGGGTATAGATTACTTCCCGACATTGAACACCGAAGGCAGTACAGATGAAAACGGACAAGGTATTGCAGAATTCGACATCAGCGACAGCTATACCGATCAGGGCATTTTGCAGGGTCGTGTGTTGACCACCGTTTTTGATGAATCAGGGCGTCCGGTATACCACACAGAAGACCTGAGGGTGATCACACAACAAACGCTGATCGGTGTTGGGGATATCGACTATTATGTAAAAACCAAACAAGCGCTGAAAATACCCGTGATCGCCGTTGATAAAGACGACAAAGGATTGCGCAGTGCAGAGGCGCGGGTGGAGGTGATCAAGTATGAGTACGAGACCGTAATTGAACGAAGCGGAAATTATTACAGCTATCGCTCGAATCAGAAAGAAAAGATCCTGCAGTCACACAACATCAAGATCACCGGAGAAGCCACTTCCATATGGTTCACACCGGAGTATTCCGTCAGTTATGTAGTGCGGGTGCATCTGGTCTATGCTTCAACCTTTGTGCGCAAGCAATTTTATGCCTATGGCTGGGGCTCAACACAGAACAATTCCTTTGAGGTGAGCACCGAAGGCAATATCGAGATCGTTTCTGATAAAACCGAATACAATACCGGTGAAACGGCTAAATT
>JAYRVB010000357.1:0-10335 GCA_041918775.1 Chitinophagales bacterium | reverse complement strand
CGCGTATCAATAGTACACCATGTGCTACCGCATCACGGATAATGGCCAATGTTAAATCAGGATCCGGTTGTTTGGTTTGTCTGTCTTTTACAAATTCCACTAATTGCATGGCGCCGATGCCGCGCACATCACCCACCACCGGATATTTTTGTTTCCAGGATTGCAGTCGATCGTTGATCAATTTACCCACTACCTGCACTCGTGATAAAAATTCCACTGAACGAATGATCTTCATGGCTTCGATAGCTGCCACACAGGCAACAGGGTTTCCACCATAGGTACCTCCAATTCCACCCAGGTGTGGAGCATCCATGATGCTGGCACGACCTGTAACGGCACTGATCGGCATCCCTGCACCTATCGACTTAGCCATGCAGATCATATCCGGAACTACACCGCTATGTTCGCAGGCAAAAACTTTTCCGGTACGTCCAGCGCCACATTGGATCTCATCAAATATCAACACGATGCCATGCGCATCAGCGACCTTGCGCAGGTGATGCAAAAATGCTGTCGGCATCGGAATAAATCCTGCTTCGCCTTGCACCGGTTCAATAATGATAGCAGCTACACTGTCAGGATCTATCTGAGAGATCATTGCTTCATCAAATCGGGCAATACAATGCGCGATGTATGCCTCATCAGAAAACACTTCCGGTTTGCGATACATATTTGGTGCCGGCAATCTGACGATATCACTCACGAATGGACCAAAGCCCTTTTTAAACAAACCATATTTGCTCGTGAGCGAAAGTGTAAGTAATGTGCGTCCATGGTATCCACCTTCGAAACAGATCACGGCACTGCGCTTAGTGGCGTAGCGGGCAATATTCACTGCATTTTCAACAGCTTCACTGCCGCTATTGGCCAGTATGGTCTTTTTGGGGAAGTCGCCCGGTGTAGCAGCATTCAACATTTCCGCTAATGCAACATACGGCTCAGGTGTAGCAACCAGTGCGCACACGTGAATATATTTTTCAAGCTGTGCCTGCATGGCTTTCACGATGTCGGGGTGACGGTGACCGATATTCATCATACCGATCCCACCGGCAAAATCCAGTAAAGTATTTCCATCGGCATCGGTGGCTACACCACCCTGTGCAGATACCACAACGATATCGGTAGACTTCGCTAAGCCGGCAGGTAAATTTTGTTTTCTGCGTTCAATGATCTCCAGGGAGGCCGGACCCGGAAGCGCTGTTTTTAATTGAATAACACCCATAGTATTTGCTTTAATTCAATGGCATAACAATGATAGCACCTGCGTTTCCGCAAGTGGGATCGTTTAAATAATTTTCCATAAGTCCGATGATGGTAAAACCCACTTTCTCCTGCACGGAAACTGTAGGATCGAATACGCGATGCGCTTTAACAGCTTCATAGTATTCGCTTACGCTCATTTGATCGGCATAGTTGATATAACCGTTCAGCATACCAACAGTCAATTGCCCTTTACAACCTAATGCGCGTGCGATGCGTTGTCGTATGGCATAAAATGCACGCGCAATTCCACGTCCGCGATAATCAGGATGCACACTCACATCAATACCATATAACCATTCACCCTGCGGATCGTGCGTAGTTAACCATCCGCCGGCGACTGTTTCAGAAAAAGTGTGGTGGTGTGGATGTGCGATATCATAATGGTACCGCATAGTGGTAGTACCCCCGATCACTTTATCGCCGATGCATGCAACCAGCTGACCTTCCGGAAATATCTCCAGATGTTTCAGATAGTGTGCTGCATGCAGTATTTCATCGTCTGCAAGGTTCGGAAACACGATATACTGCAGGGCCTCCAATTGAGCTGCATCTTGTGGTTGTGTATGTCTGATGATAACTTCCGGGTCTATATGTTCGTAGATGGGCATCATGAATAAGCATTACATGGTAAATCCCAATATCAGATAAATGACACAGGACACACTGAAAGAAATACATGCATAAGGTAATTGGGTGATGGCGTGCGCGTAATTATTACACTCTGCACCCTGTGATGCCAGAATGGTCGCATCGGAGAAAAAGCAGGCATGTGCACCAAAAGCACCTGCACTGATCACGGCACCGATACACAACCACATATTTACATCCATGGTGGTTGCCAATGGCACTACCAGAGGAATAGCTATGGCATATAAGCCCCATGAATTACCGGTAGCAAAAGCGATAGCACCCAGTGTTAGAAATATGACCAATGGTAAAAATCCTGCAGCCACATGTCCTTCAACGGAATTGATCACGTATTGGGTGAGTCCCATATCATCGCCGAGATTTTTGAGCACATAACTCAGCAACAACAGCACCAATGCATAGATCATACTTTTCATACCATCTATGGCAGAATGTGAAAGCACTTTCATAGGTGCTACCTTGCGGATGCCATAATATATAATGGTGAATACCAGCGCAACAATTATTCCCTTGAGTGCATCCAGATCCATGATCACTGTTGCCGCGATCAAAACGATCAGTGGGAGGATGAGGTACCAGATGCTGGACTGTTTTTTGGCATCAAACACTTCCACTTCAAGCGAAAATTCTTCAGAACCATCCGGAATTACCTGTCCCGTATGTTGTGCACGCTCACGCGCCTTGCGCATTTTTCCCATGATCGGGATAAGTCCGATGATGGTAAGTGGCACCAGTGCAAACTGGATATATCCATAGGATATATAAGGAATGATGTGCAAATAAGCTGATATCCCCTCCCCTGCCTGCACCACGCCGGCATCTTCTATCAATTTACCGATAAAGATCACCCAGGTACTGATAGGCACGATCACACAGATCGGCACGGCCGTTGAGCTGACCACATAGGCCAACATCTCACGCGGTATGCGAAAATGATCTGTAACTTTTTTCATGGTAGTGCCCGTAGTAAGCGCATTTAAATAATCGTCTACGAACAAACTGGTGCCGAACAGCCAGGTG
This sequence comes from Chitinophagales bacterium, assembly GCA_041918775.1. Lineage (GTDB taxonomy): Bacteria > Bacteroidota > Bacteroidia > Chitinophagales > BACL12 > UBA7236. The sequence continues at coordinate 7,404 of JAYRVB010000357.1, read as the reverse complement.
GCCAATAAGGCGCGTTTCTCTGTGCGTGCCCGCTTCAATAATTTTTCTCCGAAGGCGGCTACTCCTCCGCTTCGGATCATGAGGTTGATCAAGGCGCCATATAAGCAACAAACCATAATGACCCACACCATCAGTTCATCCTGCATCACGGCATAAAATGAATCGATCGTAGCATTAAAGAAATTGGCATCAGATCGGATATCAATAATGATATAGCCGGAAAGAATACCGATCAATAAAGGTTCAAGTGACAATCGGGTGATCAATGCCAATACAATGACCACCAAAGGTGGTATCAGCGACAACCATCCATAGTACACTTCCGCTTCAGGCATAGGGTTGATTTTGTCTGTTGTTCAAAGGGTATTTCCGTTTCATAAACTTCCGTAACTGATCAATTTCTTCTCCATATATTCCAACAATCCTTCCTGACCACTTTCATGTCCGATGCCGCTTTGCTTCCATCCACCAAAAGGTGCTTCAGTGCCATGTGGCGCCCATTCATTTATACCTACCATTCCGAATTCAAGTGCTTCACTTAAGTAGGTGGCGTGTTGGATATGGTTGGTCCATATATAGGCAGCTAAGCCATATGGTGTTTCATTTGCCAGGCGCACGACTTCTTCCAATTCATCGAAAGGAATTAGGGGTAATACCGGACCAAATATTTCCTTGCGATAAAACTGCGCATTCGGATTGTCTACCTTCACCACGGTGGGCGCCACAAAAAAACCACCTTCCAAAGGAAAACCACCACATAAAATTTGATTCCCTTCTGTGCGTGCTTCATCTATGATCTGCAACACATGAGATTGCTGTTGCTTATTGATAAGCGGACCCATCCGGGTATCCGCCTGCAGTCCGTCACCTACTACCAGATTTGCTGCATGTTGCACAACGGCTGCCGCAAAATCATCAAATATCCGGCGATGCACAAAAAACCGTTGTGGTGCGATACATACCTGTCCGCAGTTTCTAAATCTGTTGCTCACCGCTGTTTTGGCCACATGTTCGATATCGACATCCGGTAAAATGATCACCGGTGCATTGCCTCCGAGTTCGAGGGCGAGTTTGGTATGTGTTTCTGCTGCGCCTTGCATTAATATTTTTCCCACACGCGTGCTTCCGGTAAAGCTGAGTTTTTTTACTTCAGGCGCTTGTAATAATGCTGCACCGATCTTTGCTGCGTCGCCATGCACCAAATTGATCACCCCTTTTGGAATACCTGATTGCACCAAAGCATGGATGAGCAACATACCGGAAAGTGGTGTATACTCACTCACCTTTGCCACCACCGTACAACCTGCGCCTAAAGCAGCAGCCCAGGCACGTGCAGGATTATACGCAGGGAAATTCCATGCAGTAATTACCCCGATCACGCCCATTGGCTGATAGATCACCTGCATACGTTTATCTGTTCGGGAAGCAGGGATCACTTTTCCATAGGCGCGTTTTCCTTCTTCTGCATACCATTCAAATAAATTAGCAGCAACTGTCCATTCTCCTTTAGCTTCCGCCAGTGGTTTACCACTTTCCTGTACCATGATGCGCGCAAACTCAGGGATGTGTGCGCGGATATATTCTGCTGTTCTTTTCAGGATGTCAGCACGTGTCCATGGCGACATCCTGCTCCAGCCGGGAAAAGCATGTGCCGCCGCACGAATCGCATCCGCTGTGCTTTCACCGGCGTCGAATGGCACATCACAAATGCGGGTGCCGGTAGCAGGGTTGATCAATGCCCATGTACCGCCATTGGCTGCATCTACAAATTGTCCGTCAATATATAATTGGTATTTAACCTCTTGCATCCGAATGAATTGAATTATGATTGAGTCAATTCTGACATCACTTCCTCAATAATATCGAGACCTGCGTGCAGATCTGCATCACTGATCACCAGTGGTGCCAGATTGCGGATCACATTACCATGCACTCCGGCACTGATCACCACAAGACCTTTTTCATAGCAACGCTGCACCACTTTTTTACAGAGTGCCGTATCCGGTTTTTGTTTATCAGCACCAATCGATAATTCAAAAGCCATCATGGCACCGAGTCCGCGCACATCTGAGATATGGTTTGGAAATTTTTGTTTGAGTTGTAGAAAACGACTGCGTAATATATTACCGATATGTGCCCCTTTCTCATTGATCTGCAAAGCACGCATATGATCAATGGTTGCAGACACAGCTACCATACTTAAGGGATTACCCAGATAGGTGCCACCGATGGTACCTGCCTTTGCAGCATCTAATATATGTGCTTTACCCATCACAGCGCCTACCGGCATACCACTGCCCATGCTTTTCGCCCAGGTACTGATATCCGGGATCACATCGAAATGCTGATAGGCCCCCCAGGCACCGGTGCGGCCAAACCCAGTTTGCACTTCATCAAGAATGAGCATGATCCCATAGGTATCACAAAGTGTTCTGAGCGACTGCAAATATTTTTTAGGTACCACATGAAATCCACCCTCACCCTGCACCGGTTCCAATATGATCCCTGCCACCTGATCTGCTGCTATCGTGTTGTGAAAAAACTCTTCCAACTTCCTAATATGCATATCCGAAAAAGCATCCTCATCCATATCGCCGGTATAATAACTGTAAGCCGGAAAGTCGATACGATATACTTCAGGTGCAAATGGACCAAAGCCGGTTTTATAGCCTACTTTACTGGTGAGTGTAGCGGCCATCATGGTGCGACCATGAAATGCCTGTGTATACGCAATGATCGCAGATCTGCCGGTGGCCATGCGCGCAAATTTGATCGCATTCTCAATAGCCTCGGCACCGCTGTTGGTGAACATGATCTTGGTATGCGGACCATGAGGTAATACTTCGATCATTTTTTCGGCAGCAAGTAAATACTGCTCATAAATACTCACGTTGAAACAACTATGTAAAAATACAGCCGCCTGCTTTTGTATCGCTTCAACAACCGGTTCGGGGCAATGCCCTGCATTGATCACGCCAATACCACCTGCAAAATCGATGAGTCTCCTTCCATCTGCATCAATAATAATCGCACCACTTGCCGACTGTATACTGGAGGGATTGAAAATACCCAGGGCATTTGGCACTAACTGTTTTCGTTTCTCATAAAGTTTTTCTGTAAGCGACATACTCTGTATTTATGCTATATCAATCTCTGATATAAACTGTTTTAATATTGGTAAATTCCTTTAATCCATAATGCGACAACTCGCGGCCATATCCGCTTTTCTTTACTCCACCAAATGGGAGTCGAGGGTCTGATTTCACAAGCGCATTCACAAATACTGCTCCTGATTGTATTTTACGCGCCATCTGTTTTGCCAGGTCCAGATCCCGTGTGAACACGGAGGCGCCTAAACCATATGGACTTTGATTTGCCAGTTGTATAGCGGCATCCGGATCTTTAGCCGTTATAATTCCCGCGATGGGTCCAAACAACTCTTCATCAAAAGCGGGCATACCGGTATGTACATTGTCCAACACTGCCGGAATATAATTGGCCTGATCGCGATCTCCGCCAATAAGGAGTTTAGCGCCGCTGTCTATCGATCGTTTTTGTTGTGCATGTAATTGCGCGGCAAGATCGACTCGCGCCATTGGTCCGGTTGTGGTTTCCGGTTGCAAGGGATCTCCCTGCCTGAGCGCAGCAACACCCTCGATCAATGCCTGCATGAAATCAGCTTTAACCTGTTGCTCTACGATGAATCGTTTGGAAGCGATACAACTCTGACCTGCATTTTGATACCTGCTTTGCAGGGCCACCTTTACCGCAAGGGCGATATCTGCATCGCGCAGTACGATCAGGGGATCACTTCCACCCAATTCAAGCACAGATGTTTTTATATGCTTACCTGCCAAAGCGGCAACTGCACTTCCGGCGCGTTCGCTGCCGGTTAGTGTAATGCCCTGTACTATCGAATGTTGGATAATATGTTCTACCAGATCAGTGTCAATGATCACTGTTTGAAAAACACCTTGTGGTAGTCCGGCTTCCAAAAAAATGCGTTCCATGGCCAGTGCACATCCGCAAACATTGGGCGCATGTTTTAAGAGAATGGTATTTCCGGCCATCAATACCGGCGCAGCAAAACGAAACACCTGCCAAAATGGATAATTCCAGGGCATGATGGCAAATACACAACCGATAGGATCATATACTACATAGCTTTCATCAGCATCAGAACTGATCTTCTCGGGCTCAAGCATATATTCTGCATGGTCTGCATAATAATCGCAATTCCAGGCACACTTTTCAATCTCCGCTAAAGCCTCCGGAAGAATTTTACCCATTTCCATAGTGATCAATCGCGCCAATTGATCTTTTTGATTCCGCAGTTCGGCAGCAACCTTTTTCAGAAGATCACTTCGATGGTTGATACTGGTTTGCTGCCAATGTGCAAATGCTTCTGCACTGTTCTTCAGCAATGCATCAACGGTTTGCACATCCATGACCGGATATTCCGCGATCAGGTGTTGATCAAATGGATGTATCGATTGAAAAGTGTTTGGCATGATCGTTTCAGAATAAGCTATGCAATGCGATGAGCTTTGTGCAATTCATCAATAGCCGGGATATTGTTCCAACAATCCCCCACTGGCATTGATCTCGCGGTTTGGTATCGGTAAGCAGGGCAGTACATCTTCACCCAACACTTCGCTCACTTTGCCAAAATGCGCCAGATCACAATAGCGGTCGCCTTCAAAGTTCAATTCAGCACGTCTTTCAGCCATGATTGCCTCGATGAATGCATCCAGGTCGTCAATAGCCGGAGGAACAAGCCCTCGATTCAACTGAAGATCGATCAAACTCGATGTGCCTACCGGATAACTATATGCTTCAGCCCTGATCAAATATATTTCCGCAATGCGCATGATATAAGCTGAATTGTCCTGAAATACCTCACCGCGATATTTTTGTGTTCTGCCATCCGGTTCTATACTGACATCGTTACCTTCCATACCCACGAGTTCCGCTCGTTGGTCTCCCGGTCTTGTTTCAAAAAATACACCCAGATCTTCTGCAGCCAGAAAATTCACTTCACTTCTCAATGCATCTTCACGTGCATAGGTGATCGAGTTAAAAGCACTTTTATCCTGGGCATTAAAGCTCAATTCAAATATGGATTCCTGTGTAAATTTTGTTGTATACACATCCTGGATCAGATCGCCTTCGATCAGGGTAGCAAACCCATCTGATAATACCTGTTCTGCTTTTTCGATAGCCATCGTATAGTCGAATTTAGCTCTGTAAACCCGTGCCTGTAAGGCAATACATGCAGTTTTGGTCATGAATTGCTGACCTTTGAAAACGCCGTCTTCATAACGTGGATCAAAATCACTGAGCAATGCTTCAGCGGCGATCAGGTCGTCTAAAATAGCCGCATAGGTTTCTTCTACGGTATTTCTGCCACGAACGGCATCAGCTTCCAGCACTTCTGTAATAACAGGAATGCCGAGTGCAGAGGCGGTGTTCCAATGTTCGCCAAATAAACGAAGTAGATCAAAATGCGCCATTGCGCGAATGGCAAGGGCCTCACCTTTGATATCGTCGCGCACTTCATCGGTCAAAGTAGGATCATCGATTAGATTTACGTTAGCGATGATCTGGTTTGCCGTATAAATGGTATTGTATATCGCAGTCCATATATTTTCAATATATATATTATCTGCGCTGGCCTCTTTTAAACCCAGTTCATCAAGATCGAGGTTATCATAACCACCGGTGGCACCATTATCACTGTATGCGTCTATCACCATTTGGTAATATCCACCGTAGTAATATTGATTTTGCAAGGTATTGTATAAACCGATGCGTGCACTTTCGAGGCTGGCTGCATCAGAAAACATATCTTCATTTGCCACATCCATGGTACTATTGCGGGAAAGAAATCCCTCGCAGGAACTCAACACGCCGGTAACGACGATGAGTGCGCATATGATCTGTAATTTCTTCATGGTAAAGTGTTTTACATTAAAATCCAAAATTAAAACCGAACATGATCGTGCGTGCCTGTGGGTACGCTGCATAGTCGACACCGGCTGTTTGCGGATTGTCGCCACCTGTTGAGCTCACCTCAGGATCGAAACCTGTATAGTTAGTGAACACGAAGGCGTTCTGTACCTGCGCATACAAGCGCAAGGATTCATAGAATTTCGCATGTGTCGGCTTGATAGTATAGCCAATGCTGATCTCACGGATACGCATGTGCGAACCATCTTCTATGGCCTGACCAGAGTTCTGATAAAAGTTATAATTAAAGAGTGATGCACGCGGAATATCCGTTTCGTCGCCCGGCGCCTGCCAGCGATCGTCGATCACGTGTGTATTATTGGCGTATACCTGATAAAGAAAAAATTCTTCATCCCAGCCATAATCGCTCCAACCACCGGTTTGATAAGTGGAACGGATCATGTTATATACATCGTTGCCCCATGTAAAGGTGGCGGCAATTTGTGCGTCCCATTTTTTATAGCGCAGACTGGTATTCCATCCACCAAACCAATCAGGAATTGCCTTGCCAAGAATTTGTGCATCGCTGTCATCGATCTCGCCATCACCATTGGTATCGGTATAGATCGGATCGCCCGTTTCAGGATCAACGCCTTCGTAAGGCACACCCCAGAATGAGCCATAAGCCTGACCTTCTGCAAGAATATGCGTAGCGGTAAGGTCGGTGTAGGCACCTAACAGGATACTATCGGTGGAAAGATCTTTCACCTCACTATGTATCCAGGAAACATTTAATCCAAAACTCCAGTCAAAATCTTTCGTATCGATAATATAGGTTTGTGCAGAGAGTTCAAATCCATTGGTTTGAATATTGCCATAATTGCGCGTTACTGAACTAAAGCCGGTAACACCTGAGATCACATCATCACTCAGGAGATCTGTTTTATTCCCCTGATAATATTCAATAGAACCATTTACACGTCCACGCCACAAGGCATAGTCGACACCAATATTGAACATCTTGTTCGACTGCCAGCGCAAATCCGCATCGGCAAGGTTGCGTGGACCGAGACCTGACATCCCATTATAGTTCACCGGATTCCAGAAGGAGATATATTGGAAATCGCCAATTTCCTGGTCGCCTGTTATCCCGTAGCTTGCGCGTAGTTTGAGATCTGTAATGAACAAGGTGGATGGCCAGAATGCTTCATCACTCATGTGCCAACCCACAGAACCTGCCGGGAAAAATCCATAGCGATTATTGGGTGAAAAACGTGAAGAACCGTCTACACGTGCACTCAGTGAGAAGAGGTATTTACTTTGAATACTATAATTAGCCCTTCCTAAAAAAGATACCAGTGCCCAACCGGTTGAAAATGATTCACCACCGGTAACGATGGCTGCACTGGAAACATCCTGCAGGTTGCTGCCGATAGGAAAACCCTGACCGGAGAT
>JAYRVB010000356.1:0-8129 GCA_041918775.1 Chitinophagales bacterium | reverse complement strand
GACAAGCTCAGGTTATCCAGATACAACAAATTGCAAATAATGTTGTAGGTGCAGTTTCTGTCGGCGTTAATGGCATAAATATGTATACTGTCCGGAGTATCTGCCGATACATAGTTGATCGCTATTTGAAACGGTGTATACACCAGTGTAGAATCAAAACTATATGCACCGGATCCGACCGTATCATTAGAAACACCATTGAAGCGTGTCAAAGTAACGTTCATGGTGCCCACTGCAATACCATCATAACTGGTGGTGTTGTACTTAAAGTATCCCTGAAGATATTCCGGTCTGTAGCTAATCGTATCCTTGTAGTTGATAGTTTCGGTAACGTAGCTGTACCAATTATGTAAGATCACCGAATAATCTCCGGAATAGCTGTCAGTGGTCTGGCTGATGCCGTAGGGACTTCCTGTTGTCCAATGTTGAATGGCGCCACCAAGCGGCGATGGCACACCGAACACCGTCGACAACTCATTGGAATACACATTCGCATACGTGGAGTCCCACTGCTCAAATCCGCCATTTAGGATCTGGCTATACGACAACCTGGTCGTTAGGAGGAAGACCAGCAAAACCGCATTTCTTATCAGCGCTTTAGGAAGGGCCATATATATGCGAGTCACCTTGTCGGCCGGCGCTATATGCCCATAAGGTCTGTTTATCCTAAGTTTCATCATGTGTTGCGCAAAGTTTAGCATCATACCTATCTATATTTCATATTACCTACCGGGTTTTGACAAGGCTTATATCGAAATGGATTCCGGTTGATGACACATACCCGCCAGGGGCCGATCAGGAAACCAACTCAGATCAGGCCTATGCTAAGATACAAAACAAAGGGGTGACTTTGGCTGGATAGAATATTGCCCAAGCATGAAGCTGAGGAATTTATTCTTTTTCGATCATCCAAATGTATGGCATAATGAGAGCCTTGGCGTGCTAACTCGTGGTTGGTGTTCGAAAAGGAAGACCGTTCTTTATGGACAAAACCGCATAGACTCCCAATATTCGCACTTTTTACCTAATTTGCATTTTAATTGGATTTGCCTGCACAACATACACAACAAGCGACCAAAGCAGGCAAACCGGGATTCACATATATGAAAGCTACCTGATCCACTATCCCCAGAACCTGGCATGTTCAAGCTGCACACCATCATCTTTTGCTTAGTTACCCTATTAGCTTCCACAGGTTATGGGCAGAATGCGCATCACCCTGATACGCAGGTTGACTATGGTGATTCTGCTGTGTACTTTCTAAGCAAAAGCCTCAACACGCATCCGGTAGATTCGGCACTTTTTATGAAGGGCCTGGAATATGTAAGTCTAATGGACCTACGAAGTGTCGAAGCAATAGCAGAAATCGAAGTAATAGCCTCAGCCTTCAGGGACGAACGCGCATTTTGGTATTATAATGAGCTGACAAATCAAATGGTGTTCAATTTGACCAGTTCTGACAGCCTCGATCTGGCGATCAATTTCTGCAAAAATATCATAGATGAGTATAATACCACCCGGGATCCTAATATCAGGCTATCCGCTATGCATGCACTCATTCAAATAAGGATCCCTTTGCGGACTAAGGCTATTACAAATTCTTTAGACTATTATACTGAACGATTAAATGCGTACTTACCCCTGCAGGATTCTACCGCTTTAGCCATTTGTTATTTTGGCTTAGGCACAACATACAGACTCACAGGGCTGACAGACCTATGTATTTATCATATAAAGAAATCGCGCTCATATATCAACCAATCTGATACCCTTACCACTGAACCCATTAGCGGACTAAGTGGTTGGATGAATCATACAAGTGTATTGGCACAATTATATCTGGAGATCGGGGATTATCCTGCCGCACTTAGATACGCCAATGAGGCCAAGTGGATACGGCTCAATCAAATTAAAGAACCAAACGTATCGTTTCTGAACGGCAATATTGCCCTGACCATGATGAAGATGAATGATCTGGATAGTGTTTACGATCTGCTGGATACCGCATATCTGCTGGCGATGAACTATAGGGATTATCCTTCCCTTGTTCGCATCCTTGAACTAAAAGGCATGTACTTTATCAGGATCGGGCAGTTGGACTCTGCAGAAACCAATCTGATTAAAGAGAAACAGGCCATGGAATCCTATAATGTAAATAACTTCAATCCGGCTGGTTTTCTTACACCAAATTATCATCTGGCACATATAAGGATATCGCAAAGTCGATATGTTGATGCGCAAAAATTGCTCGAAGAGGAGATCCCTAAATTAATGTCCATAAGATCGGAAAAATTGAAGGAGCTTAAACTACTGACTGAAGTACATTTAAAACTAGGAAACACTGCAGCGGCAGATTCAGTATTCCGGGAATATATCGAACTTGAACAATTTATACGAGATGAGGAGCGCAAAAACAGAAATATCAGTTTTGAAATAGAATCGAGGATCGCAGACGCAGAAAGCACGATCTCTGCGTTGGAAACGGAAAAAAAAATTGCCGACCTGACCAAAAAGTATCTTATCGGTATTGCATGCCTTTTACTTCTGGTGGCTATGCTCATTTACAACCGATTCAGAGTGACCAGCAGGCAAAAAGTGATTATTGAAGCTGAGAAGAAAAAAAGTGACGACCTGTTATTGAATATCCTACCGGCTGAAGTTGCCGATGAACTCAAGGCAAAAGGGATGGCTGATCCTAAACTATTTGAGCATGTATCGGTCATGTTCACAGACATCTCCGGGTTTACACAAATATCAGAAAGACTCTCAGCAGCTGAACTCGTTGCAGAGATCGATCACTGTTTCAAGGCATTTGACCACATCATTACCCGATATGGCATTGAGAAGATCAAAACCATAGGCGATGCCTACATGTGCGTTTCCGGATTACCTATATCAAATACGACCCATGCCATAGATATCGTATCTGCGGCAATAGACATACAAGCATTCATGCAGGAATATGCACAATTAAGAAGGTCGCAGGGAAAAGAGGTGTTCGAAATACGGATCGGTATTCATTCAGGGCAAGTAGTAGCCGGTATCGTAGGGCTTAAGAAATTTGCCTATGATATCTGGGGTGATACAGTAAATATTGCCTCCCGCATGGAATCAAGCGGCGAAGCGGGAAAGATCAATATCAGTGGAACCACCTTTGCCCTGATACAGCATGCATTCAAATGCACCTACCGTGGGAAGGTGCAGGCGAAAAATAAAGGAGAGGTAGATATGTATTTTGTTGACGGGTATATGCCTAAATAAAGTTGATCAATTATTAACCAGCACATGAAAAGGATGACTCAGGATATTTCAAGAGTAAATATAGGAAATAAGCAAAGGAGTGGAGAGATTCCCGGCTATGCATGTAGGCACTCCATGACGCTCCTATTTAAGCCGCATCAACCATAATGCACATAGTAAACTGAAAATACATTATTCAATATTAATATATGGATGCTCAGAAAAAGACATTTATAGATTGTGGCATATTTGAAGGGCTGGACGATACCGGGCTGGCTGATTGTATGAAGGGTATCACCACACATACGTACCGAAAGGATGATATACTTATTGAAAAGGACAAAGCGTCTGAAGGACTCTTTATCATTCATACCGGGTTGGTAGGCATCTTCATGGAAGACATCCTATTGGCTCAGCTTGGCCCTTCCGCGATTATTGGAGAAAGCTTTATTGGTGGCATGCGCGCCACCGCCTCGAGCGTAGCCATGGAAGACACTACTGTATACATTATAGATAAGGATCAGCTCTTCCAAATCATACAGAAATATCCCCGTGTGATCCAAAACTTGTTTGCGCAAACTATTCACCGACTGCGCAACTCAAATGATGCAGCCTTGGCCGAATCGCGTACGCGGGCTGATCAATTGAAGATGCTGGTTGATGAAAGAACTGCCGAACTGCATACCACTTTATCAGAACTCAGGCATACTCAGCAATTCCGGGATCGCTTTCTTGCGAACATGAGCCATGAAATACGGACGCCCATGAACGCCATCGTTGGGCTTACCAATTTACTGGTCAGTTCGCCTTTAAATGACCAGCAAAAAAAATATTTGCAGGTAATAAAGAAAAGCGGCGATAACCTGATCGTGATCATAAACGACATACTGGATCTCTCGAAAATAGAGGCCGGTAAAATGGAACTGGAAAAAGTGTCCTTTTCCTTAAAGCAAACGTTAGAGAACATCAAAACCATTCTGGAAATAAAGGCCTTAGAAAAGGGAATTCGATTGGAATTACAGGTGCATGAGCATGTGCCGGAATTTGTATTATCTGACGAAACGCGACTCACCCAGATACTGATCAATCTAACAGGCAATGCCATTAAATTTACCGAATCAGGGGCTGTGACCATTTCTGCTCAGGCAGAACATCACGACGGAAAAACTGCACATATCTCATTTAAAGTAGAAGACACTGGTATCGGTATTCCTGAAGATAAACTGGAGAAGATATTTGAATCTTTTGGTCAAGCCTCTTCCGACACTACCCGAAAGTATGGTGGAACCGGACTGGGTTTAAACATCGCTAAGCAACTGGTTGAACTCTATGGTGGAAACCTGCAGGTTAGCAGCATCATAAACAAGGGATCAACTTTCTATTTTACGATCCCGATGGAAATTTCTGAAAGTCCTACGGCTTCTACACATACATCACAAACCGGTGAGCTTGAACTGTCTCAATTAAAGATCCTTCTCGTGGAGGATAACCTCTTCAACCAAATGGTTGCCCAGGACACCTTAGAGCTCTTATTTCCAGGCTGCGGCATAGACCTGGCTGCTGACGGCAAAACAGCCATTGCTTTGGCCTCCTCAAATGATTATAGTATCATACTTATGGATGTTCGCCTACCCGACCTCGATGGTTTTGAAGTGACCAAATTCATCAGAAAGGAACTTGATCACCCAAAAAATAATGTGCCGATATGCGCGATGACCGCCTCCGTGTCTAAGGAACGTATAGAGGAGTGCCTGAGTGCCGGCATGAATGATTATATGTACAAACCATTCAAAGAAGAAGTGCTACGACAAAAAGTGATATCCAATGTCCTGAACACTAACAAAAACAGCCGTTTTGAAAAAGTCAAACAATACATCCTGCAAAGACTGAACAACGAACTCCCAACCCATTACACCTACCATAATGCGGAACATACCATGGATGTATTGCAATCTGCAGAAGCAATAGCCTCCATGGAACATGTTGACGAAACAGAAATGGAACTGCTAAAAGCAGCCGCATTGTTTCATGATACAGGATTTCTCGTTAGTGCCATAGAACATGAAACATACAGCGCTCAACTTGCCGAAGAAATATTGCCACAATATGCTTATACCGATTCTGAAATAGAGGTGATCAAGCGGCTGATCGAGGCTACACGAAGTCCTCAAAAACCAACAAGCATGCTGGAAATGATACTCTGTGACGCTGATCTGGATTACCTGGGCAGGGAGGACTACTTTATCATTGCCGAAAGATTAAAAGTTGAGCTTGCACATGATACTGAAAAGTTCAAAGCCGGGCTATGGAATGAAACACAGGTAGGCTTTTTGGCGCAACATAGATACTTTACACAAACCGCTCTGGAGATGAGAAATAACAAAAAGCTTGAGCATCTGGCTATGCTAAAAGAAAACAGTTGATTGTAACGCCTGGTGCCTAATAAACGGACCTTAATGCGCAGCACCAGATCTCGAATTTATCCGGGATCAGCTGCGAAATAAATCGACAACACGCCTTCAGGCTGAAAAGCTAATCCGGTTTCTATTAGGGCAAGATGGCTTTAACCAGCTTGACTTATCCTGCTGTCTGTCCGAAGGTAAGCAGGTTATGGTCAGGATCGATCAGGGAGAATTCCAGCTGCCCCCAGGGCTTGGCTTCGAGGTGACCGCCGGAAGAAAAGGTAAGGTTGTGCGCCAGGGCCAATGTGTTCAACGCATGAATATTTTCTGTGCGGAGATAAAGCTGACCGTAGTTCTCCAATGGGTTGAGGGTTGTGTGCCGAAAAAAATGCACTTCAAGGCCGTCGCGCGCCAATATGAGGTAATCATGAAAATCTGCTCTGCCGATATCCTGAAAGCCTAAGCCATCCACATAAAATGCTCTGGTGGCTGCTTTATCGCGCATGGGTAGTTTCGGACATATCATTGTAAGCATGACACAAATATATCCACAACTGAGGAATCTGCAAGCCCACTGAAGTAGTGTAGGGCAAATCAACACCGGAATGTATCTAAGCGGAGAGGCTGATTTCCTGAAAAGTTATGGCTGATGCGTGAACACAGTGTCTGCGATTGATTCCTTACGAAAGTGATAGGCTATGTTGAGTGATTATGTCGCATAATGGTTTCGGGCTTCGAGTTGGTGGGCTTTTTAAAACGTAAACTGTCTCGATGCACCAAACTTCATTAATTGACCAAACTTATTATTCGCTCTGTCCATCCACTATAGCAAAACCTGCGCTATCGCCAGTTATAAGCTCTTCAAAATTTAGATATTGCTTCTTCAAGTGTTATGTCTTGCCCATTTGCCATTTCAGCAGATGTGTTCTTAAAATATTCATTTGGAGGTATTCCGCTTCCCTCGTATGAAATCCCGTTATGAAACAAAGTCTTTTGTGTAACAAGGGAATAGTACCACCCATTGGCTAATTCCTTTGAGATTTTTGTTGCGATTGATCCGTTTGTAGTGTCGCCTATGTGCGTCACATTAGGTAGAGTCTTGAAGGCCATTACGGTTCTTTCACCTGCACTGATGGTGTAACGATCAGTAATCAAAACAATAGGTTTATTGAAATACTCCCCGGATGGATAGATACTCCAATCATACCAGTCGGTGTAGTCATCGGGGCCTTCCCCATTTTTGGTTTTGGACTTGTATACAAGACGTTCCTGATCGGTAAATCTGCCAAATTCAGAAAAAGCATATGTGAAATTACCTCCATTGTTGTGACGCATATCCACAATAAGTCCATCAGCATTCGCAAAATAATCTAGGATTTCGTCAATTTCCAGCATATTCTGACCAATAGCGTAAATATGCCAATAGCCAACGTTTCCAATCAAACCATAGGTGTTCCAACCGTAGCCGTTTTCTTTAAATTGGTTGTTCAGATAAGTGGACTTTATAAGATCTAAATCAAACAGGTCACTGTCAATTTTTTGGTCAATAATAATGTTGGAATAATATACATCTGCATATGGTGTTGTGAGGGAGACATGTCCGTCATTTAAAGTGCGTAATAAAGCCTTGAAAACTACAAGCAGTTCTGCTTCCGTTGTTGATGAACTGACCATTGGTCTGAATATCTGATATTGAGCATCCCAATCTACTCCTCTTTCTTCGAAGGGTCCGTAGTCGGTTTTAAATGTAGTCCAAAGATCCTCAAATAGAGCGTCAGGATTATTTTCAGGCTCTGGTTCATAAAAAACTGTCTCGCAGCCGCTCAGAATAAAAATTGTAAATACTAAAAATAAAATAGAGTAATTTTTCATGATTCTAAAATTTTACTTTTCCTTCGAGGAATAAAACATTTTCAAATTGAGTAAATTTAGTTGGTAGCTGATTCATGTTCATGGAATAAAAATAACTTAAACCCAAATCAAACTTTTTATTTACGGTATAACCATATTGAAAATTTAAATCAACTCTTTGAGCGCTTTCCCAAGAACGAAATTCTCCGGCTGCAATACGATTGCCAAATTCCTTAATTCCCTTATGTGAATAAAACATATGATGGTACTCATCATTTTCAGTAAGATATGGGTTACGATAAACGTAGGAAAATATTGGCATGGAAATGGTCGATCTGAGACAGTGATTGCTATTAAATCGATATTGCAATAATCCCCAAGCGTCCAGTCCAAAAGAAATCATCATTGGCGATGGCCCTGTTTCTCCGAAATAATAGTCGGAGGCGTAAACGAAATTTCTTGATTTTCCACCCGCATAAAAAAACAATTTTTCTTTTCTGATCCATGCTTTTCCCAGAGTATAATCGAGGTCGATCATTTTGAAACTATGTGGAATTGTACTTGCGGCGCCATTGTAAAATGATGTGAATTCAAATGATTCTTTAGGTTTTGGAGAATACAAGCTGAATTCTATAT
>JAYRVB010000355.1:0-1715 GCA_041918775.1 Chitinophagales bacterium | reverse complement strand
TGCACCGGGTGTACCTATTTCTTTTGAAAAATACACATTTCCATTAATATCAGTTTTATAAACCTTTCCATTACGGATCACACCGAACATATCAATATCTTCCAATAGACTTCCGCCAGTAACTATTTGCCCAGACGTACAAACATCCATCAATCCAGTGGACTCTTCCTGTATACCATCACCAAGCTTTACATCCCAAATGATTTCACCATAAAGATTTGATTTAAGTATATACGCAGGTACTGGTACAACCAATGTGTCTATTGTATCTCGAGTATCACCTCCTAAAATAAGGCTATTACCATCAAATATTAATCTGTTGAATTCAGTATCCCCGTCACCCACATATTTTTTGGTAAATATTGTATCTCCGTCAAGATTGAAGGCATATAACATACCATTGTGCTCGGTGAACCAAGGTGGGAAGAGCGTATCATAACGTGAAAAATACCCTGCCACATAAAGTACTGTATCATTAACCAATGCTGAGCTACTGGCGAAACCATCTCTAAATTGGTAAATCCCATCTCCAATAAGATGATTATATGAGATCGTACTACCATGATGATCTAATTTCATGAAATACACATTCGTTGTTGAAATTCCATCAATATAAGAAGCTCCCTTGCCAACAATATATAAATTGTCGTCATCTATGGCGATTGAATTAGCACCACCAACATACGGATAAGTCCAATATAATTTAGAATATGTAGATTGAGCATCTAAAGTCGATGCCAACAACAATAAGATAACTAATAATTGAATATTTCTCATAGATAACTTACCTAATCACAATTATTTGCTTGCTAATTCGCTCACCGTTGAAGCCCAAAATAAAAACAATTTAACTTCCATTAGCCATATATCCTGACTGCACTTAAATTATATTGGATAATTAATCTTATTTTTTTTATTTTAACCGTTTATTAATATTGAATAGGATTGTTGATCATCAGTGCAATCTCCGATGAGTAGCAGCCCGCTGTATGCAAGCATTCCTCTATCAAATAGATCTGAGCCAAATGTACGATGGTTGTCACAAGGAAAAATAAATTAATGGTTAACTTACAATGGGTTCGTAACAAGCATCCTCATGATATTTTGCGATATAGGGTAAAAAGTGGCATTCGAATGTATCTCATTACATCCAAAATTCCAAAGAATTTATGTCATTTTATATCCTACACACCGCATATTCACAGAAAACCGGTAACGCTTGTTCCGCAAAAACGCTATGCCGGACATGAATTGATACCATCCAACCGATGAGTGATTTGCCTGGTGACATGCACCTGCGAAACCACCCAAAACCCGGTTTCCCGTAGATGTGCGCACATTTGGCGGATGTGAGGGATCCCGCTGAGGCGGGATGTCGCTGTGCTCCATGTGGTGAATGTGGGAGCTGTACTGGATCTCGCTGAGGCGGGATGTCGCTGTGCTCCATGTGGGGATGTACAGTGTTTATCGACTGCAGGTGTGTGCAGATAATTACAAACTACATGCATTGCATCCCTCTGCGGAATTCTGCGGTAATCTGCGGGACACCAAGCCCTCGCGCTGATATCGACCAGCATTTGCATGCATTTATCTGCGTATATCTGCGATTAAAGCAGGCCGGAACTAATTATGCTCAACGCAGCTTATGGAAATTGTTCCAAGAAGCATATCGCCATAACTTATACGGGCCAAATAGGTGCCTGTGGCCATACCCC
>JAYRVB010000354.1:0-2398 GCA_041918775.1 Chitinophagales bacterium | reverse complement strand
TACACATCAGGACCGTAAGAATAGTACCGGCAGAACCTACCAATATACCACCCGTAAGCATCACCTGATTGTGATAGAGGAAACCACCAAATGCAGCAGCTACACCTGTGAATGAGTTTAACAGCGAGATCACCACCGGCATATCCGCACCACCGATAGGCAATACAAAGAGAATTCCATAAAGCATAGATGCCCCAAATAATATCCAGATCACTGAAGTGGGCATGAATTCTGGTTTCAATGCAGCGTACACCACCAGCGCAAGTATGGCAAAGATGAAGGTGTTATTAAAAAACTGTTGAAATTTACTGCCGTAGTCTTTTATTTTTCCTTCGAGTTTTCCGTAGGCGATGATGGATCCTGCAAAGGATACCGTTCCGATCATCAAACCTAAAAATATCGTAAAACGCTCACCAAACAATTCAGGATTGTGTGTATCCATTTCCACGATACCGATCAATGCCGCACATGCGCCACCCATTCCGTTAAATAAAGAAACCATTTGCGGCATCTGCGTCATTTTTACCTTCATGGCGGCAAAATATCCGACAACAGTACCAATGCCAATCCCACCAAATATCCAGCCAAGGTTGCCAATGCTTTCATCATAGGCATTTCTATGGAATAAAATGGTGCCGATAATGGCAATGGTCATACCAATGGCCGCTAATAAATTTCCACGCTTGGCAGAGTCGGGCTTAGCCAACATTTTCAATCCGACAATGAAGGAAACACTGCCGAGGAGGTAACATAATTTAAGTATATCTAAAGTTGTCATATTGGTCAGTGGGTGAATGGGTCAGTGGGTCAGTGGGTGAATGGTGAGTGGTGAGTAGTGAGTGGTGAATGTTGTACCGATAGCTATCGGGAGGTGTATAGTGAGTAAATGGTTTTTTTCATGAACACATGAACACACGAACACATGAACACAATCCTACTTCTTCTTTTTAAACATTTGGAGCATGCGGTGGGTAACTACGAATCCGCCAACTACGTTGAGGGTTCCGAGAATTACGGCAAGAAATCCGAGGACGAGTGCGAGTGTGTTATCGGCATGTCCCATCACAATGATAGAACCGATGATCACCACACCGTGAATAGCGTTTGCACCCGACATCAAAGGGGTATGCAAAATAGCCGGCACGTTGCTGATCACTTCCACACCTAAAAAGGCTGCAAGCAACACAATATAAATAATGTCCCAGGTATCGAGACTCGCTAAAAATGTTTGAAATATATCCAGTAGTATCATAATCCTATTGTGTATGGTTAAGCGGTAACGTTTTGCATCTGCGCTTTTACGCGTTCATTTTTGATCTCGCCCTGATGTGCGATGCAGGTGCCGGTGATGAGGTCATCTGCCCAATTCAGGTCGATGGCACCTTCTTTACTCACCATGATCTTCAGGAAGTTGAGGATGTTTTTGCCAAACATCTTCGAAGCATCCGCTGGCATCGTGGAAGCGAGGTTAGAATCGCCTATGATAGTAACACCATTAATATTGATAGTCTTGCTATTCTCCGTCAGTTCACAGTTTCCACCGGTGCTGGCCGCCAGGTCGATGATCACCGTGCCCGGGCGCATCTGTGCCACTGTTTCTTTTTGCAGCAGGATTGGCGCCTTGCGGCCCGGGATCTGCGCGGTGCAAATGATCACATCGGCTTTAGAAGCGTGTTCCTGCACCTTGGCCTGCTGACGTTTTTTGAAATCTTCTGATTGTTCCACGGCATATCCACCGGCGCTTTTGTCTTCCGTTGCCCCTTCTACCTCAATGAACTTAGCGCCGAGCGAAAGCACCTCCTCGCGGGCTGCGGTGCGCACATCACTTGCCTCCACAACCGCTCCTAAGCGCTTAGCAGTGGAAATAGCCTGCAATCCGGCAACACCTGCACCCAGAATAACCACTTTGGCCGGGGTGATCGTTCCCGCAGCGGTCATAAACATCGGGAAGAATTTTGGCAGGTGACTCGCGGCCAGTAAAACCGCTTTATACCCCGCCACGGTGGCCATAGAACTCAATATGTCCATCGCCTGAGCCCTTGTGGTACGCGGGATCACGTCGAGACTGAATGCGGAAACGCCGTGCGACAAACAAGCGCTGACAAAGGCGGTATTGATGAGGGGATTGAATCCGCCGATGAGCACTTTTCCGCGCATCATGGCCAGTTCATCGCCCTCTACGGGATGAATTTTGATCAACACATCACTCTTTTCGATCACCTCCCTGCGGGAAGCAATTTCGGCTCCTTTTGCCGTATAATCGGCATCTAAAGACCCTGCGGAGCGACCGGCATTGGATTCCACCAATATCTTTTGCGCCTTGAGCGCGGACAGTGAAGGAATGTGCTCAGCGGCAATAGCTACTCGCTGATCCGCCTGTCCCTCTCCTAAAATACCT
>JAYRVB010000353.1:0-4508 GCA_041918775.1 Chitinophagales bacterium | reverse complement strand
GCATAGGTTAGGCCAAGCACGTTCTGAATGTTCAACACATTCACCAGATCCAAAGCGATCTCATGTGTAATGCCGCGCTTTTTTGAATTGATGCGATACGCTAACTTGAGGTCGAAACGGAAATAATCTTTCATACGGATGGTATTCGTCAATGAATCGATATAGATCAATTCTTTGGCTGCGACAGTGGCAAGCGTATCTACGGGAGATGTTAAACGTCCACCTGCATAGGTCAGTTTTACGCCGGTGGTCAATACATTGCGCTCGCTGATGGTAAATTCATAACCACCCAAAGCATTCGCAGCAAAATTGCCATTGAAATCCGTGCTGCGCTCAATACCGTCGGAACCCACATATTTAGAATCATACACGCTACCGGTCAACAAAAAGAAATAATGATTACTGAAGAATTTCTCTATGGTAATCTCCACACCATAATTTGTTCCCGTGCCGGTGTTCTGCAGGGAGTCTGGAAAAAACCGCGCAAATCCACTGCCTTCATTTGCCAGCGAAAAGGCACTCGGACGAATTTCTACAGGCACATCATACAAATATTGATAATACGTTTCCGCCTTTAATCGCAGCTCATTGTTCAAGCGCCTGTCGTAACCTAACACCACATGCGCACTGCGAATAAATCCGACATCCTGATTGATCAGCAGTGCCGTTCCATCCATTGCGTAGCGCTGATAGGTATATTGATAACTTGGCAACATCTGGCTATGCAATCCAAGACCCAGGCTGAGTGCCGACTGCGTATTTGGTTTAAATTGCAAACCTGCTCTTGGTTCAATTGACTTAGAGCTGTTGTTCATGGTAAATAATTGTCCGTGCAAACCACCTGTAAGCAGAAAGCGCTCCGACATTTTATATTTCCACTGAAAGTATCCCTGAAACAAAAGCGCCGTGCCTGTATAATCATAACGTTTATTCCATTGCCAGGAGAGCAGTTCGAGATTAGAATCGATATGGGCATAAAAATAGTTTTCTGCACTCACACCCGTCTTAAAACTATTTCTGTTATTTACTTTTTTATTCAGCGAGCCTACTAACGACACTTTCTGATCCTGAAAACTATAGTACATATTCGGCACAATGGAATCCAGCGCAAAGGAAGTGTCGCGAAATACCAGTGCATGGTTTGCGTGATTTTCCTGCCAGGTATACGCCGCCGTAAATTTTCCGTAGGTGGAGGTGTTGAATTGCCTGCTATATGAAACGCCGGTAACGGCCATGCTGGTACCAAAATACTGGTCGCGGTCGCTATCGCCGTAAAATTCCACTTCCGAGGTGTCATATGCACTTACCACAATATCGATATTACTCTTTCCGCCGATGCCAAATACGCGCCAGGTGCCTTTTTCCCGGGGGAATGACAGCATGACAGCCCCATCATAATAATTCGGTACCGCTTCTGTGCCTATCGGTATTTGCATGAACTGAAACAACTGCAAAGTGGAATAGCGGAAGCTGGCGAGATAACTTGATCGCGCATCTTTATTGATAGGCCCTTCTGCAAATAATTCAGTGCCTAAGAAACCGAGTTGTCCGCTGAATTCATGTTGTTCATTATTGCCCTTGCGCATATTCAGGTCGAAAACACCGGCAATGCTGTTACCATATTCAGCAGGAAATGCACCGGTAAAAAAATCGGAGTTATTCAGATATTTATTATTGATGATAGATACCGGACCACCTGTTGTTCCGGCAATGGCGAAGTGACTCGGATTCGGAATATCCACCCCTTCCAGTCGCCACAAAACACCCAGGGGAGAATTCCCTCTTACGATAATATCATTACGCGAGTCATCAGCCCCCTGCACACCTGCAAAATTGGAAGCCATGCGCGCAGGATCGCTGCGACTTCCTGCGTATCTGTCGGTTTCTTCCACACTGAAGGTGCGCACACTGGTGATTGCCATTTCATTATTTACTTCGCCCTTGTCGGATCTCGCCTGTATCACCACCTGGTCGAGCGCCTCGGCACTTTCTTCAAGCTCAGTGTTCAGGATCACTTCCTTGCCCACGGTCACCACTATGTTGCTCATCACCACATCTTCATATCCGACATAGGTAAAGCGGATCGTAACACGTCCGACCGGGACATTTTCGATGCGATAATCGCCATGGTCATCACTGGTAGCACCACCGATCATGGCAGAATCCTTATACATCAATATCGTTGCACCAAACAAAGGATACTTCGAGGCCGCATCGGTTACGGTACCCCGGATGGTTTGTTGAGGGGTTTGTGCGGATAACTGACAGGCAAAGATCAATGCCGCGAGCAAGGCAAATGTGCGCATAATTACGGGTTTGAAGCCCAAATATACTCCTCTGCCTACAGGTGTTACCGCAAAATATGCACATCCGGACCCCAGAGATTATTGATTTTCGCAACTGAGGGAAAGTGCCCTTCAAACATATGCCAGAAAGTTTGATATTTTTGGGTAATCTACGCAATACCTATGCCTCCTGGAAACCAGATCATGTGTAGCACCCGGACATTGATCCGCAGAAGCGCGCTTCTTTTGGGGATCTGTTTGTGCTTCCGTTCTGCCAAGGCACAACTTGACACATACTATAGTATCGGTTTTACTCCTCGATACGTCCTTAACAGCAATTTGATGGATGAATTACATAGATTCGAAGCATCATTACATTCTGTAACAACACCCTTCGATGAAGTAAACATCATTCCCGGCATTGAGTTATACATATCCTATCCGATCGACAATAAAATAAACATGGGGTTTAGCCTGAACTATTCAAGGTTTGTTGCCTATAGTGAGGGTCAATTTTTAAGCAATGCCAAATCTTCAGCCAGGATCAGCTTTTCCGATGTACTACTTTCTTCTGATATCAACTATAGGATCTATCAAAATGCGTGGTTCTGGATAGGGCCGGGTGCAGGCTATCTATATAACTTTTATTCAAGCTCTGGCACACTCATAAATACAAGCACTTGTGGAACATGTGTCGGAGGCCTCGATAGTGGCAATTTATTAGGTCAATACATGTATATTCTATTGATCCTTGACTTCGACACCTTCGGTATATCGATTCGTCCGACGTATTACAATTTCATGGATAATTATCGATATAGCGACACGATAGAAGAAACGATTCCCTATGATGAATATACAGTCTCTGTAAAAAGTGCGGATACTTTTTTGGGTTTCAATGTGTATATCACCTTCTGGTGATGTGCGCAGTTTTTGAAATAAAAAAAGGCTGTCTTTCGACAGCCTTTCGCATGTATGCATGCATCAATTATTTTACCGGAACTAAAGCCGCAACCGCATCACATGTTTGCTTGCAGGCATCTTCCATGCCACCAAGTTGCTCATTCATGGCCGCGATATTGGTAGTCCATTCTGTGAGTTTGGCATTCCAGTTGGCCATTTCTGCTGTGATGGCCGCATCGTCCATATGTTCTTCCTGGCCTTTCTTTTTCCAGGCAGCATACTCATCTGTTGCTTTGGCAAAATCTGATTTTGCAGTTGCATACGCCACTTTGGTAGCTGCAATTTGCTCATCGATCTTGCTACACATCATTAAATTCATTTCCGCCATGGTTTTCGATTCAGCAGATAATTTACTGAGGTCGATCGCACGGGTTTCTGCCATCATTTTTGTCATAGCATCCACTGAGGAGGTCATTACCGGTTCCCAGGAATTCAGCTGATCACCCAATGCATTCCAATTGGTTTCGAAGGTGGTTATTAACTGCTTGGTTTCTTCACTTGGTCCCTTTTTCTTACCGCAAGAAGAGAAACTTGCTATGCTTGCAACCGCCAGCATCAGGATGATTCCTTTTTTCATGTTTTTTATGATTATGGTGAGTATTAACGTAAATTGGCTAAACTTTGTTCGAGCATACGTATCCTGTCCTCGGCATCGGCTTTTTTCCTACGCTCCACTTCTACTACCTGTTCCGGTGCACCCGAAACAAATTTTTCGTTGCTCAGTTTTTTCTCTACCGATTGCAAAAAGCCTTTCTGATAATCGATCTGCTCCTGAAGTTTTTTTCGTTCTTCGTCAACGTCGATTTCCACTTGCATTTTTGCAAAGTACTGTTGCCTGCCCACTAAGAATGCCGAAGCATTGCTTACTTCAGTATCCGCCTTTTCCAACACATTGAGGTTGGCCATTTTCATGATGAGTGGCATAAACACTCCTAAATGATCAACAGCACCATCACTGAACAGATCTACTGCGACTTTCGGACTTACATTATTTTTTGCACGGGTGTCGCGCACTTTCGATATGATGTCTTTTGCAGTTTCTCCGAGTTGTAATATTTGCTGATCTGTTTGCTGTGCTGCCGGAATGCGCGCGATCACGATATCTTCTCCGGATGCTCGTTCTCGTAAGGTATGCCATATCTCTTCTGTAATGAATGGCATATATGGATGCAACAATATCAAACACTGTTCAAAAAACCCAATAGTGCGCTCGTAGGTATGTCGGTCGATGGCTTTGCCAAACTCCGGCTTGATAAATTC
>JAYRVB010000352.1:0-2736 GCA_041918775.1 Chitinophagales bacterium | reverse complement strand
ACGTTGCAGATCGGCTACACCTGGTATGGCAAAGCACATTGGGGAAGTCGGGTAAACAAAAGTTGTAAATACTTATTGCTGCAGTACGCATTTGAAACACTCGATATGCAACGCGTCGAATTCAGGGCAGATGAAAGAAATACCCGCAGTAAACAGGCCATGCTATCCATCGGCTGCGTTCCGGAAGGCGTCTTGCGCAATCACATGACCCTACCCGATGGTTCGCGCCGCAGCAGTATCGTGTTGAGTATTTTGCGCGATGAATGGTTTAGTCGTGTTAAGTCAAATTTATTCGACAAAGTATATGCCGCAAAAAAATAGTCGTTCAAAAGGCACTTTGCGCACCTGCGCCAACGGTCATCGTTACATGAAGAGCAGCGACTGCCCGGTATGTCCGGTATGTGCGAAACAAGCACAGCCGACCGATGGATTATTGAACACACTGGCTGCACCCGCCGCGCGCGCCTTGCAACAGGCAGGTATCACTGATGTGCAAACGCTTGCCCGATTTACGGAAAAAGAAATTTCGGCCCTGCATGGTATTGGACCATCTGTAATGAAAGTATTAAGGGAAAAATTAGCAGCAGTGCAATTAGCTTTCAGATCGCACTAAGTTGAAACCGTTCAACTATTTCCGCTTTCCGGCTTCGTATTTATCGTCTGTGTAGCAGATCACCAGATTGGCCTCAGATCGCCACTCGGTAAAATACACGATCACATCGGCTTCATTCTTCCATTCGGTAAAAAACCACTGACCGCTGTCGGTAGTCGCATCGCTCTTCCATTCGGTTTTAAACACAATGACATCTGCCTCGGCCGGCATATCGGTTATATACACCACCTGCGTGGCTTCCGATTTCCAGTCGGTTTTATACACAATTTGTCCCTCTGCGCTGAACACGCAAAACAACATGCCTAAAAAAAGCAGTACACCTGTGGTTTTCATCACTTCTGTTTGGTTTAAAGGTCGTCAGTTTCAGGTAGTCGGCAAAATGCAATGTGCACTTTTTTGACCCCTGTTGGCTATACTATGACTAATTTCGTGCCAAAACAACGCAAACCATGGCAAAAACATCTACTATACAGCTGGCGGTAACGCTTGGGAGCGATAACATTCCGGAAAAGATCACCTGGCGGGCCGACGACAATGCCCAGAAGCAACCCGACGAGTGCAAGGCTTTCATGTTGAGCCTGTACGACGGCAAGCTGGAGGAGTCGTTGCGCATCGACCTGTGGACCAACGAAATGCGTCAGGATGAAATGGATAAGTTCTTTTTTGAAACCTTTCTCACGATGGCTGATACCTATAAAAGGGCAAATACAAATGAGGAAGTAACCAATTTTATCAAGGATTTTGCGTTTCATTTTGGGGAGAAGGTCGGATTGCTCAAGCGTAAGGAATGAGCGTAAGCTTGTCACAAATTGGTAGGGAATGAAAAGGATCGGTATATGTCTTTCAGGTGGAGGAGCCCGTGGTATAGCGCATATCGGCGTACTGCAGGCCCTGGAAAGTGCGGGCATTCGTCCTGAAGTAGTATCCGGTTGCAGTGCAGGCAGTATGGTGGGCGCTTTATACGCCAACGGCCTGCCGCCACGTGAAATTTACCGACTCATAGAAAAGAAAAGTATCTACAGCATCATCCGCATGGGATTACCCGATAAAGGGATGATGGAATTATCCTATTTCAGAAAGATCCTGTCAGATAATATTCCACACGATACTTTCGAGGGATTGCAAAAACCTTTCTTCGTTTCTGTGACCAACCTCAACACCGGCAATGCCGAGATCATCGGTTCCGGCAAATTGATCGACATGGTCATCGCCTCTCAAAGTATTCCGCTGGTATTCAAACCACAAAAGATCGGCGAACATATTTATGTAGATGGCGGTGTGCTCAACAATTTACCCATTGAGCCCATACGACCGCTTTGCGATATCCTTATCGGTGTAAATGTGAACCCCGTAAATTACCTCGATCACATTAACGGCATGCGCGATGTCGGATATCGCGTACTCAACCTCACCCTCATGCAAAACATGCAGTCGCGACTCAAGCAATGCGAATTCGTCATCGAGCCAAAAACCGGCGACTTCACCATTTTCGACGTCAGCAGATCGCAACTCATTTACGATGCCGGCTACGAAGCAGCATTGCCGGCCGCTGAGGAAATTGCGAAGTACTTATTGTGAAAGTGTGAAAATTGGTATCAGGTATCAGGTATTAGGTATCAAGAATCAGGTATCAGGTAAAATGTGTTTGGAATAGATGATATAGATTTTCTTTTTTCAATTATCTTATTGATTCCTCATTTCAAACGTGTTAGCGGGTTCACCTGTCCTTTGTAAATATTTTCGATTTTGTGGACAAGTGTTTTTATGTGCACTGCTGCACATTATTGGCTATCTGCAAGAGTATAGACTCGATTATGATAGGTTAGCTTTCGGTTTGGAAACGATATGTTTGCTTTTTCCAGATGGTATAGATATACAGTATCCTCAAAACCCAATATGCGACCCCGCCGGGGTCGGGGTGTTTGACTAACATTTTCGTTATAAATATGCGACCCCGCTGGGGTCGGGGTGTTTGATTAACATTTTCGTTATAAATATGCGACCCCGCCGGGGTCGGTGTGTTTAACTAACATTTTCGTTATAAATATGCGACCCCGCTGGGTCGGGGTGTTTGATTAACATTTTCGTTATAAATATGCGACCCCGCCGGGGTCGGGGTGTTT
>JAYRVB010000351.1:0-2262 GCA_041918775.1 Chitinophagales bacterium | reverse complement strand
CCTGCGCCATCATAGCCGCGGATATCCCTACACTGCATAAAAAGAGTATGAGCCTGTTCACCACTGCAAAGATGCAAAAAGCTTTACCGTAACGGGCATAAGCCCTCCTGCCAATTTCGTAATTTTGCACCCGATATGGACATTTCCAAAACGTATACCCCGGCAGACATTGAGAAGAAATGGTATGCCCATTGGCTGGAAAAAGGCTATTTTCATTCTACCCCCGACGAGCGTGAACCCTTCACCATTGTGATACCTCCACCAAACGTAACCGGTGTGTTGCATATGGGGCACGTGTTGAATAACACCATCCAGGATGTATTGATCCGTCGCGCACGCATGCAGGGAAAAAATGCCTGTTGGGTGCCGGGAACCGACCACGCCTCCATCGCCACCGAAGCAAAAGTGGTAAAGATGCTGCGTGAACAAGGCATCAAAAAATCGAGCCTCACTCGCGAAGCATTTTTGGCACACGCCTTTGAGTGGAAAGAAAAATACGGCGGCATCATCCTCCAGCAATTAAAAGAACTCGGTTGTAGTTGCGATTGGGATCGCACGCGATTTACGATGGATGACCTGTATTACGATGACGTGATCGACACCTTTATCGATCTGTATAATAAGGGCTATATCTATCGAGGCCTCCGCATGGTGAATTGGGACCCTGAGGCCAGGACGGCTTTGAGTAATGAGGAGGTGATCTATGAGGATGTAACATCGCGGTTACACTATGTGAAGTACCAGGTAAAAGGAGACAATGTCTACCTCACCGTGGCCACTACCCGTCCTGAAACCATTTTGGGCGATACGGCAATCTGCGTACATCCCGATGATGATCGTTACCGCGAATTTATCGGAAAAACCGTTTTGGTGCCTTTGATCGGTCGCGAGATCCCGGTGATCGCAGATACTTATGTAGATAAAGAATTCGGAACCGGTGCATTAAAGATCACACCTGCGCACGATCCAAACGACTATGAGATCGGATTGCGATTTAATTTACCGGTCATCGATATCATGAACGACGACGGTACCCTGAATGAACGTGCAGAGATCCTGATCGGTGAAGACCGTATGGTGGCCAGAAAGAAAATGGTAGCCATGCTCGAAGAACAAGGCTATCTCGTGAAGATCGAAGATCTGAAGAACAGCGTTGGTTTCTCAGAGCGTACCAATGCCATGATAGAACCTCGCCTCAGCATGCAATGGTTCATTCGCATGAAAGAGATCAGCAAACCGGCGCTGGAACATGTCGTGAACGGCGATATTCAACTGCATCCTGATAAATTCATCAATACCTACAAACATTGGATGGAAAATGTAAAGGATTGGTGTATCAGCAGGCAATTATGGTGGGGACAACGCATCCCTGCCTGGTATAATGCCGATGGCGAATTTGTTGTGGCAAAAACCGAAGCAGAAGCATTGGCTGCATTTGAAGCCAAAGGCATTTCTGCAGTTGGACTGCGACAAGATGAGGATGTATTGGATACCTGGGCATCGAGCTGGTTATGGCCGATCTCTGTATTCAATGGCATGAAGGATCCAAAGAATGCAGACATTCAATATTATTATCCAACACAGGTACTGGTAACCGCTCCGGAGATCTTATTCTTTTGGGTGGCGCGTATGATCATTGCCGGATACGAATATCGCAACGAAAAACCTTTTGGTGATGTTTACCTCACCGGTATCGTGCGCGACAAGCAACGTCGTAAAATGAGTAAAAGCCTCGGCAATTCCCCCGACCCACTCGACCTCATTGCGCAATACGGTGCTGATGCCATACGCATGGGTATTTTATTGTGCTCACCTGCAGGCAATGATATCATCTATGATGAGAAACTCATCGAACAAGGCCGCAATTTCAATAATAAATTGTGGAACGTACTGCGCCTGATCAAAGGCTGGGAAGTGGAGGAAGGTACGCATACAGAGCGTGCAGCAGCGATCGAGTGGTTTGATGCGAAACTGCAGCACACGATCGCAACCATTAATCAGCACTTCGACAATTTCAGGATCAGCGATGCCCTCATGCATCTGTATAATTTTGTGTGGGACGATTTTTGTTCATGGTATCTCGAATTCATCAAGCCTGAATTTGGCAAAGCCATCGACAGGCATACTTACGAGTGCACCATCGGATTTTTTGAACAGTGTTTGATCCTGTTGCATCCATATATGCCTTTCATCACTGAAGAGATCTGGCATACACTGCGTGAAAGACCACATGGAGCAGATATCGTGATCGCCCGCATTCCT
>JAYRVB010000350.1:0-3240 GCA_041918775.1 Chitinophagales bacterium | reverse complement strand
TAGTGAGACTCGAACTCACGACCTCTTGCATGCCATGCAAGCGCTCTAGCCAACTGAGCTATACCCCCTGATCGAATCTTGAGATGTTTAACGACCGACCATGTATCTGCATGCGCCGGTGCTCAGGAAAACATCTATGGGATGTGCTTTTTTAGCGAGCACAAAGATAGGTATTTTTAACATCTTTGCCATCCTATGCCTGTGGCCCCGATAACTAATATCATCCTGCAGGGACAGCCTGTTGATGTGTTGCGACTGGAGCTGGCTTACCCTGAATTGCAGGGCAATAAGCATTTTAAACTGAAGTACAATCTACAGCGCATGATCAGGGAAGGTTATAAAACGGTGCTCACCTTTGGTGGCGTGTTTTCCAATCATATACATGCCACTGCTGTTGCCTGTCATGCGCTGGGTATCCGCTCTGTAGGTGTTTTTCGCGGAGAGAATGATCCGAATAATCCTACCCTGCAGCATGTAAGAAATTTGGGGATGGAGTGCATTTTTATTGACCGGTCGCTTTACCGCAAGCGCAATGACCCCGGTTTCGCTGAAAGTCTGGCTGCACAATTTGAACAGACTTATGTATTGCCGGAAGGCGGCACCAATACACTGGCGATCAAAGGATGCACAGAAATACTCAGCGGTCTTGAAACGGCCTATGATCTGGTGGTTTGTGCAGTAGGTACCGGTGGCACGCTTTCGGGCTTGATCAACACACCGGGATTAACGGCGGAGGTGCTTGGCATTTCTGCGCTGAAGAGTGAAAAGGACGTGTTAAGCCCGGCTGTTCTGGCTAACGTTTCCGAGGAAGCTGCTGCCGTGCAATGGCAGATACTATTTGATAACAGCATCGGAGGATATGGGGCGTATCACGAGGAATTAATGAGCTATATTCGTGCATTCGAACAAACACATGCTATGTTGCCTGACCCGATCTATACAGCGAAAATGTTTTTCGTGGTGGAAAAACTGATCAAGGCGCAGCAGTATCAGGGTAAACGAATCTTGTGCATCCACACCGGAGGGCTTCAGGGATGGGCAGGTTGGAATTATCGATATCATACGCAGATGCGGATACCATGATGGATACACAGCATTCCCTACCTGCGATCTCAAAAAAAGGAACTGTAGTGTTCTGGGCCGTGCATATTGCATTGGTATTGTTGTTTTTTTACCCGGTCATCTTTCAACCGGGTGCATGGATGTTACATGCTTCTTACGATGGATTAAAAAATTATTTTACCCTCCAGGCATATTTGCAACAACCTGATTCCGTCAGCAATGCTCAATTCTCTGCCATGCAGTATCCATACGGAGAATCCATCTGGTATACAGATAATTCTCCATTGATCGCATGGATACTCCGGTTGTTTTCGCTGCATATACATGACATATCCGGAGCAGCTGTAACCATTTTTAATTATATGATGGTGGCACATGTGCTGCTCGCTCCTGTTGTATTGTTGCGCATACTTCGCAGACTGCTCCGGTCTGAAGTGCTGATCATCAGTGCGGCGATATTGATCACCTGGTTGTCGCCACAAATGATCCGGATGTTTACCGGAACGATGAATCTTTCGATGTCGCTCTGGTATTTTCTGGTCATCTGGCAATTGATACGATGGATGGACGCACATCATCAACGAGATACCAGAGGCATCATCTTCAGTGCAGTCTGGATGTCGGTTTCGATCATACTCGCAGCCTGTATTCACTTGTATTACCTGTTGCTGTTGGGTATGCCGCTGATGTTGTTTATCGGCATATATGCATTGATGCGGATCAAAAGTATGCGGGTCAACTGGTGGCATTATGTTGTGCCCATGATGTCAGTGGCTTTTGCGGTGATGTTCGTACTGCTACTGATTAGGTCGACCGATCCACATCTCGCCCTGCGCACAGAAACACCGGATGGAACGAGTTATCCGGGTTGGGAGATGCGGTTCTTTCACCTGTATAAAGCAAAGCAGGGTATTAATTTGATCCCGTTCATCGGTGGAAACATGCCTTATCATCACGAGAACGGACCTTATCTCGGTTTGTTTTTTTGGATATCAGGCATGTGTATCGTTTTGAGTTATATCCTGCAAGGTATGCGCAAGCGCCAGTGGAAATGGACCATCACAAAGCCTATGACAACGGCCATATTGGTGATGGTGCTTGTTTTTTATGCCGGTAGCGGGCTCTTCATTTATTTTCCGGGACGAACGATCATCCTTGATAATTACCTGAATCCATTGTTTTATGTAAGCAAACTCTATCCGCCCATTGAACATTTCAGGTGTATTGGTCGCATGGGATGGTGGGTGTTTTATTCTGCGTATTTCGGATTGTTTATTGTATTTGACCGATACCTGATATTGCGATATAAGAAGTTCGCATTTGGCTTGTTGATCTTTTTATTTGCAGTCACTGTCGTAGATATGTCGGCTTTCTGGAAATTTGGCCGCAGCAAAACAACCAATAATGTATTTTCAGCTACAGCATTGTCGCAATTACCTGATCTTGATTATTCGGCATACCAGGCGATCTTACCCATCCCATACTACAATGTAGGTTCGGAAGATTATCCATATACACTCGATGATCCTGACGCGTGGTCGAAATATACCTATCAATTGTATTTACATAGTCAGGTGCCATTGATGTCGGTTAAATTATCGCGCACGCCAAAAGCCTATGCGCATGATTATATAAATATGTTATTGACGGGTGAGATACCGGATAGTTTGAACGCTGCATTGAACGATAAGCCGATACTGGTGGTATATGATTCGTCGGTTAAGCCGCTGCCTGCCCTGGAGCCTGCGAATTCTGCAGCACAACAAGCGCCACTCCTCATTCAACGCAATCAGATGCAGCCGGTTTGGCAGTCGGGAACGATCACATACTATGCGTGGTATGTTCACTGAAAGTACGCTAATTTTGACTCTATAATAATTTACCTATGGACTTTATCAATCAATACATAGAAACAAACAAAGACAGATTACTGGAGGAGCTCCTTACCTTGTTACGTATCCCAAGTGTAAGCGCAGATCCAAAATATAAAGGTGATGTGGCACGCACTGCGGAAGCAGTAGCAGAAAGTTTGCGCAAAGCCGGAGCCGATCAGGTGACTGTGCATCCTACAGCAGGTCATCCGATCGTAACTGCAGAAAAGATCATTGATCCGGCAAAACCTACGGTGTTGTGTTACGGGCATTATGATGTGCAACCGGCAGATCCGGTAGATCTTTG
>JAYRVB010000349.1:0-1634 GCA_041918775.1 Chitinophagales bacterium | reverse complement strand
TTTTTTTATTGTTGGAGAAAACGCTCGATCTCCATCGCCGCTTCATTACCCATTTCCTCAAATACAAAATGCCCCGCATTGGCATAGGTCACCACCTTATTATTTGCAAACAGATCGCGCATCTTGTGCAGATATTTCTCGGTAATAAATCTGTCTTTCAGACCCCACAGAAAGAGCACAGGGGTATCCCGCAATGCTGCACAACGTTCACCGGTTTCTGCAAACCAGCTTTGATCATTCAGCAAGGACCTGGCAAAAGCTAATGTGCCGTTGCGTTCTGATGCTTTGGAGAAGCGTGCGGTATATTGTCTATGAATTGCTTTCGTGAGTGTTGATGCATTGCCAAAAGCGGCAGGCAACAGGAACTTCGCGGAGAAATTTAATCTGCGATACAAAAAAGGCAGTAGGGGACTGCGCAGGATGCGACGCATTTTTATGAATTCCGGTTCCTGTTCAGCGGAAAAGCACCAGGTATTGGCGAGTATCAACGTATCTACAGCCTGTGGCATTTCTGAGGCCACACGCAAACCGATAGGCCCACCAAAATCATGCAGGACCATCGAAAAGTGACTGAGTTGCAGGTGTCTGATCAAGGCCTTCAGATTACTTACGTG
The DNA here is from genome assembly GCA_041918775.1 of Chitinophagales bacterium. GTDB lineage: Bacteria > Bacteroidota > Bacteroidia > Chitinophagales > BACL12 > UBA7236. The sequence continues at coordinate 1,020 of JAYRVB010000349.1, read as the reverse complement.
CTGATCCAAAGTATAGGCATAGGTTTCAGGTTTATCGGATAGTCCGAACCCGATATGATCCAACGCAATACATCTGTAGTGTTTCGACAAATAGCTGATCGCCGCTCTGAATTCAAAGCTCCAGGAAGGCGTGCCATGTACAAATACGATGGCAGGTCCTTCACCAACATCCACATAGTGCATGCGTGCATGGTCCAGTTGCAGATAATTTGGTGTGAAGGGATATTCCTGAATTTGTATCCGGCTCGTAGTCATAATTTATATCTTTTGTATAATGCTTTTTCCATTTTTGTCAGGTCGAAGGCTTTCGGATCTACCAGGTAGAGTCCGACCATACCATCTATCTGTGCAAAGAATAATCTGGCTTCCTCGGTCGGATGTGGGTAGCGCAATTTTTTGAAGTTTCCGGCCAGGGTTTTGACGATATTTTTTTGTGCTTCAAGAAATTGCGCACCGAGCAGTTCGCGCACGGCACTTTGCAGTCGTATGCCATGAAACAGGCGCCAGAATTCGGCGCGTTCGGTAACGGTTTGCACGGTGGCACGAATATGTGCGCGCAATGCCAACCGTGGATCATGCATCTGTGTGTAAGCCGATAAACTCTGTAGCACATCCTGCAAACCTTCCAGCAGAATATCCTGTAGCAGCGCTTCTTTAGACGCATAGAAATTATACATCAACCCCTGTGCAACACCGGCGGTGCGGGCGATCTGGGCGATGGAGGTATGTCCATATCCATGTGTGGCAAACAAGGTTAGGGCCGTGGCTTTAATATGGTCTTTTTGATTCATATGAATGAACGTTCATTCACAAAGGTATCCCTGCCTGTTGACAAATCCAAATCCACCTGCGGTTGAAATTGTATTTTTAACACATGAATACTGTTCAGATCTACCGGGCGGAAGAGATCCTGGCGCGCACCAAGCGCCGTCACGGAGAAACGAAATTAGGCGAACGCGTGGCCACCATTCCGGAAACTGCAGAATGGGACAGTTGGCTTGCGGGTGCACTGGCGAAGTT
>JAYRVB010000348.1:0-2898 GCA_041918775.1 Chitinophagales bacterium | reverse complement strand
TCTCGGCGGGTGCGATAAATGTTTCAATGATATTGATATCGGTGCGCAGAAAAAATGCGTTGTCGATCTTTTCTAATAAAGCTCTTTTCGCACCGCGGTGCATGCGATTGCCTTTAATATCTACGCCGATAAAATTTTTCTGTGGATCGGCCAATGCCATATTGCAGGTGTACTCACCTTTACCACAGGCTAATTCCAATATGATGGGCTTGTCGTTCCTGAAAATATGGCTATGCCATTTTCCCTTTGGGTCGATGATGGTTTTCGTGTGATCAACCAACACGGGTTTCATCACATTGAAATTCTGCAACACATTCGGGAAGGTGTCTAATTCTGCAAAGCGTTCAAGTTTACTCTTTCTCACGCTGCAAAATTACGTATTGTTGTATGCCGAAAAAATTACCAGCTTCCACCGGCACCACCGCCGCCAAAGCTACCACCGCCAAAGCCGCCAAAACCGCCGCCACCTCCGCCGCCGCCAAATCCACCACCACCAAAACCACCAAAGCCCCCATAACCGCCACCCCAGTGACGCGGACCACCGGAGGAAAATGTAGTACCTCCATTGCGTTTATTCCTCGACATAAGGAATAAAATAACCAGCACGATGATCAATACAAAAATCCAATTAGGCGTTTCGGGAGATGCGCCATAAGGTTCGTCCTGGTAGGCACCTGCGAGGTGTTCAAAAATTGCATCTACACCTGCGTTGATACCTTCTGCATATTGATCGTTTCTGAATGCAGGCAATATTGCGTTATCAATGATCCTTTTGGTGGCAATATCCGGTAAATACCCTTCCACACCATAACCGGTAGCAATATACAGATCATGATCATCAACCGCAATCAGCAAAACAACACCATTGTCATTTTCCGCCATCCCCACACCCCAATAGCGACCGAGTTTATAGGCATAATCTTCAATCACGAATGGTTTCACTGAATGTACGGTAACCACTGTTATTTGTGAAGAGGTAGAATCATTGTAATCTACCAATTTATTTTCCAGTGCTTGTATATCCTGCGGTGAAAGGACCTCAGCAAGATCATTTACCAGCATTGGAGGTACAGGACGCTTAGGCAGATCTTTTTCTTCCTGCGCAAACAGCAGCAGTGTTTGCAAACTGAAAAATAGAACAAACCAATACCTCCATTTACTCATCTCGGAAAGATATTTGGTTTGTTAATTCATCTGCATCATCAACGGCACGCGGAAAAAAAGTTTTGAGCTTTACACCGGTTTCCTGAATTGCTGCACAAATTCCTTCAGTAAATGCCTGCATTTTAAATTGGTTGGTCATGGCATCGCGTATGGATGTCCAAAAATGCTCGGGTACCCGATCATTTATACCACTATCACCAATAATGGCAAATTTCCTGTCGCGCACAGCAAGGTAAATAAGTACGCCATTGCGTTCATCGGTTTTATCCATTCCAATCTTATGGAAAAGATATTGTGCACGCGTTACCGGATCACCCGAACAATGATCTTCCAGATGCAGTCGAACCTCGCCTGAAGTATGCGATTCTGCTTCTGCAATTGCATGCAAGATCATCTGCTGTTGTTCAGCAGTAAAAAAGTTACGTGCTGAAGGCATGTCGATTACTTTTCGTCGCTGAAATTCACATCAGGTGCAACATCAGCACCTTCCGGAGCTTCAAATGGAGCCCTGCGCTCAAAGCCGAAAATGCCCGCGATCAGGTTGCCCGGGAATCGACGCACGCGGAGGTTGTAATCTTTTACAGCCTCGTTATAGTCGATGCGCGCTACGTTGATGCGGTTTTCAGTGCCTTCGAGTGCGGTCATCAGGTCGCGGAAGCCCTGAGTGGCATTTAAGGTAGGATAATTCTCCACGGTAGCCAGCAATCTGCTGAACGCACCGCTGATGCCCTGTTGTGCATCCATAAAGGCCTTGATCTGCTCAGGAGTGGCCGTTGCAGGGTCAATGGTGATCTGACCGGCCTTTGCCCGCGCCTCAGCGAGGTCGGTAAAGGTTTTGTTCTCAAAATCTGCAGCACCCTTTACGGTGGCTACCAGATTATCGATCAGGTCGTATCTGCGTTTGTATTGAGATTCAACATCTGCCCATTTCTGCGTAGCGACCTCGTCTGTTTTTACCATACCGTTGTAGGCGCTGATAAAAAGCAAAATGATGACCACCAGTGCACCCAGGCCAATGTAACGGCCCATGTTTGAACGTGCAGGAGCTGACGGAGTTGTTGTTGCCATGTTCGTTTCGTTTATCAGGTAAAGATAGCCCAAATGCGGGATACCGTAATAAAGACGCGCCAAACCCCAAAATATTGGCGACGAACTTGCACTTTTTTCAGGTAAACACCAACTTTGACCAAAACAGGTATATGAGCGATCAAATAGCAGAATTTAACGCATACCGTTCTAAAATGAACGAAGTGATCCTGGGTAAACAAAACAAGGTCATCAACCGATTATTCAACCTCGACACCAACACCTACGCCGACGGTGCACTGAACACCAAAACCAAGGAAATGCTCGGACTGGTGGCCAGCATGGTGTTGCGTTGCGACGATTGTATAAAATACCACCTCGGCAAATGCCACGAACAAGGCGTCAACACCGAAGAGATCTACGAGATCTTCGCCGTAGCCAATATTGTTGGAGGCACAATTGTGATTCCGCATACGAGGAGGGCAGCAGAGTATTGGGAGGAATTGGTTGGTTGAGAGAGGAATAAGGAGATATGCAAGTGCATCACATATTCCTCAGAGCCCTCTGTGTCTTCTCCGAGCCCTCTGTGACCCTGCATTTAGGAGAAAGGAGAGAGGAGGAAGGAGTGAGGAGGTTGGTGGTGAGGGGTTTTGTTGGGGATGAGGGGCAGCGGCCTGGTAGTGAGTAGTGGGTAGTGAGTAGTGAGAC
>JAYRVB010000347.1:0-2824 GCA_041918775.1 Chitinophagales bacterium | reverse complement strand
CGAAAACATGAATAATGAAACATTTACACATATTGTTCCGGAAGTACTTGGCATCTATGGCAGTGGCAACCTCAATTATCATCCCTCCTCCCCTACACATGGCTGGGGCAGAAAGGAAAGTTTGATAGAAGGAGATGCCCATTATTGGGGAGTGTGGTGGGGAAAACAACCCTTTAGTGTATACAATCAAAAAGTGCCCAGGTTCATGAGTGAGTATGGTTTCCAGGGCATGCCTTCCGCAACCAGCATGCACAAGTATATACCGGATGATGAATGGTATTTAGGTTCCGCATCCATCCGGCAACACCAAAAACATCCAACCGGATATGAAACCATCAATGAGTATATGCAAAGGGACTATCCTGTGCCGGTTGACCTGGATGACTATATTTATGTTTCACAACTATTGCAGGCAGATGGCATGCATACAGCCATAGAGGCACATCGACGCAACATGCCGTATTGTATGGGCACCATGTTCTGGCAATTGAACGATTGCTGGCCGGTGACCAGTTGGAGTGTGATCGATCATTATGGCGAGCGGAAAGCTGCTTTCTACACCGTGAAAAATACCTATCAGGACGTGATCATCAGTACCTGGCAGCAGGAAAAAGACCTGCAAACCTGGATTGTGAACGACCGGCCTGAGTCCCTGGAAGGCACGCTTACCTATACCGTGATGCAGATGGATGGACGTATTATCGATTCCGGTACATCGGCCATCTCGGTGCCGGCACGTACTTCTACTTTGTTTTCGACCGTAGAACTGAATTGGCTGCTTAAGGGACATGACCCGTCTGAAGTGCTGCTGTATGTCACTTTATACGACCGTGACAGCCTCATAGCCGCGCGGACGCACCTTTTTACGGCACCAAAAGCACTTAAACTGAAGAACGAAGAGATGTATGTTCGATTTGATGCGGAGAGTGGCACGATCACCTTGCAGGCTTCCGTATTCATGAAAGGCGTATATATCCGTAGCACGCAGGGAGAACTCAGGTTGAGCGACAACTTTTTCGACCTATTGCCCAATACCGTAAAACAAATATCTTTGCAGGAAATACCTGAAGGAGGCCTGAAGCAGGTTTCTGAGCTCAGGATCACTACATTAAATACCTTGCTTAATCAATAACACCTATGCGCAGATTTGCCATTTCCGATATTCATGGTTGTCATAAATCCTTTTTGGCCTTACTGGATACCATCAAACTGACCAAAGAGGACGAATTGTATATTCTCGGTGATATGATCGACCGCGGACCTAACTCTGTGGCGGTGATGGACCATGTGATACAAATGATCGAAGATGGCTATAAAGTAACACCTTTGATGGGCAATCACGAATGGATGTTTTTGCAAGCCATCGAAGAAACCATTCCCTATTGCTGGGATTATAGAAGGTATCAGCAATGGGCCAAGAATGGCGGTATCACCACCATGATGAATTTTGGATTTCAGCGGAGTGATGATTTGAAGAAACTCGATAAAAAGTACGACACCTTCATGCGCAGTCTGAAATCCTATGTTGAACTGGAGCACGTTATTTTGGTACATGCCGGTTTCAATTTCAAGGAGGAGGATATCTATAAGGATACCAACAACATGTATTGGATCCGCAATTTCTACGACACCATTGATCCGGAAAAAACAAAGAACCGCATCATCGTGCACGGCCACGCCAGCAGGTCATACGAAACACTTGAACAGGATATCGCCGAAAAGAAATACCCTGCAATCAATATCGATTGCGGTTGCGTATATCATCCACGCACCGGCATCGGACGTTTATGCGCACTTGATCTGGATACCATGCAGGTAACCTTCCAGCAGAATGTAGACGTAGTGGAAAACAAACCCGAAGCAGTGATCAATTCCTGATCCGCTCCAGTTTGATCTCTATCTCCTCTGTTACCGTGATCGGTACCAGTTCGTATTCCACGTTAGTGAGTTCCAGTCCAAAATCCTCATGCGTCGGGAGTGCCCAGGATTTGAACAATCGATAACCTTTCACCACGATCTGTTCCCAAGGTGATAATTTATTGTCGATAGACACCCTCGAGTTCAAAAGGATAAATTTAAAGTCGGCAAACATGCCATGTTTACGCAAACTCGGATAACGGCTTAAGATATCTACTTCACCGTTGGCAACCATCTCCTCCACCACTTTTTTGAACATCACATTTACTTTGTGCTCCACTTTAAATCCAAAACGGAAACGCACAAAGAACATTTTCTTCGGAATGATCGTATCTACCGAATAGGTAGCCAGGTATGGGTCGTTGCTGATATCCACGTGTACGATCCAGTACACATCTGCGCGCTTAGGTTTTTTGCGGAAAATGGAATAAATGATATTCGAGTCAATATGATTCTTATCATTTACCATCGACATGTATACAAGATGCGTTGCTTCTTTAGCGATAGTTTCATCCGCCATCAGGTCTTCAAAAGCAGGCAGGTATTTATTGATCTCAACAAATTCAGTATGTTTTGCACGTAATTTACGTGCTTCATAAAATATCCAAAGGGCAAAGAAAAGCAATACAGCCAATCCTACCGTAAACCAACCACCATGCATGAATTTATTCAAATTCGACACCAGGAAGGATCCCTCGATCAAAAGGAACAATCCTGCCATCGCGAACACCAGAATACGAGATTGTTTATGCAACAACATTAAGCTGGTGAGCAGGATGGTGGTCATGATCATATCAAAGGTGATCGCAAGTCCATACGCAGCCTCCATATTAGATGACTCTCTGAAGATCAGCACCACAGTGACACACCCGATAAACAGAAACCAATTGATCGCCGGGATGTAGAT
>JAYRVB010000346.1:0-5087 GCA_041918775.1 Chitinophagales bacterium | reverse complement strand
GTCTCACTACTCACTACCCACTACTCACTACCATCACAATGTCGCAACGAAGCCATCTCAACCCACGGAGCAAATCTACATCCCACCCAAGCAGAATCAGCACATCCCTATCCGCCCATTTGCACACTTTCGCATCTGCACATCTGCACATTTGCACATCTGCACATGGAGCGCAGCGACATCCCGCCTAAGCGGGATCACCCCATCAGATATACTGAATCTCCTTCCTAAACATATTGTAGTACGATTTCTCGATCCCGTTCTTCGTGAGCAGCTCCACTTTGTGGCTGATGAGTTTTCCGAGTTCATCTTCGAGGTCGATGATCTCAATGCCGATCGGTTTTTTGAAATCTACGATGATCTCTACCGCATGTTCTGCGTGAAAATCATCATGCAGCACAGCGCCGAATACGCCGATACTGGAAAGGCTGTATTTAGAAACGAGGTATGGTTTGTTTCGGGTGAGTATGTCTTTTATCGAGTCGAATGCCTGCATAATTCCTAAAGGTAAGCGTTCCTTTGCGCCTGAATTACCTATAACAACAGTATCTTTGCGCTCTAAGTTCGAATGACCATGATCAATTTGATTTTATTTGGCCCTCCCGGAAGCGGCAAAGGCACGCAGGCAGAGCGTTTGAAGGAACATTTTCAACTCCTCCATATCTCTACCGGTGATCTGCTCCGCAGCGAGATCGCGCAGGGAACACAACTGGGTTTGGAGGCCAAACAATTCATGGATGCCGGACAATTGGTACCGGATGCCGTAGTGATCGGCATGTTGGGCGGCGCTGTGGATCAGGCCAGGGATATGGGCAAAAAAGGCATCATTTTCGATGGCTTTCCGCGCACCACCGCACAGGCTGAAGCGCTGGAACACATGTTGGCCGACAAGGGCACTTCCGTGAGTTGTGTACTGAGCCTGGTGGTTGACGAAGAAGAGCTTACCCAGCGCATCTTAAAACGCGGCCTCACCAGTGGCAGAACCGACGATACCGATATCGACACCATACGCAAACGCGTTCAGGAATACCGCAACAAAACCGAGCCCGTAGCTGCTTTTTACGAAAAGCGCGATCTGTTGGAAGAAATCCAGGGTGTAGGCAGTATCGATCATATCACACAGGCCCTCATGGAAGCGGTCAATGCTTTTTCATCTAAACACAGCGACGGCTAGAAGGCAGTCCCGGCGGGCATTTCATGGAAAATAAAAACTTTGTCGACTACGTCAAGATCCACTGCAAAAGTGGAAAAGGTGGCGCAGGCAGCATACATTTTCACCGCGATAAGCATACCATCAAGGGAGGACCTGATGGCGGCGATGGCGGCAGAGGTGGGCATATCATTCTGCGTGGCAATGCGCAGTTGTGGACCCTTCTGCATCTGAAATACCGCAAACACGTGATCGCCGGTGATGGCGCCTATGGCACCGAGCGCCTCAGAACCGGTGCCAATGGTGATGATGTGATTTTAGAAGTGCCCCTGGGTACGGTGGCTAAAGACTTTGAAACCGATGAGGTAGAAGCAGAAATTGTGGCAGATGGTCAGGAGGTGATATGGGTGCCCGGTGGACGCGGTGGTAAAGGCAATAACCATTTTAAATCGCCAACCCAGCAAACCCCGCGTTTCGCACAACCCGGCGAACCCTGTGTGGAAGCCTGGAAAGTACTCGAACTGAAAGTGCTCGCGGATGTCGGACTGGTAGGCTTGCCAAATGCCGGTAAATCCACCCTGTTGTCGGTGGTAAGTGCCGCCAAACCCGAAATCGCCAATTATCCATTTACCACCCTGGTGCCAAACCTGGGCATGGTTGCTTATCGCGATCATCGCAGTTTTATCATGGCTGATATTCCCGGGATCATTGAAGGTGCATCCGAAGGCAAAGGTTTAGGCTTGCGCTTCTTGCGCCATATCGAACGCAATGCTGTGTTGTTGTTCATGGTGAGCTGCGAAGAAAAGAGTATTGCAGATACCTATAAGGTATTGTTATCGGAACTCAAAAAATACAACCGCGACCTCATCACCAAAAAGCGCATCCTCGCCATCACCAAAAGCGACCTCATCGATGAAGAGTTGGAGCAGATGCTCAAGAAAGAACTCCCCAAAAAAGTGCCCATCGTATTTATCTCAGCCCACACAGGAAAAAACATCACCAAGCTGAAAGATATGATCTGGAAAGCAATCACGGAATAATGTGCAGATGTGCAAATGTGCAGATGTGCAAATGGTAAATGAGGGGATATGTGCTAGTTTGCACAGAATATTAATTGATTTAATTTCAAAAACCCAATTTCACTTGACCATTAAAAACACCCCCACCCAACTCCTGAATTTCATTTGCAAATCAACACATTAAACTAACTCCTGAATTTCATCTGCACATCTGCACATTTGCACATCTGCACATTCTCACATCACCACATCACCACATGCAGTATCAAGCCAAACACTGGTTCCTTCTAATCGGATTGAGTATCATCTGGGGGTTTTCTTTCATATTTATGAAGTATGGATTGAAAACATTTTCCTGGGATCAGGTGGCGGCTTTGCGTATTTCGTTCTCTTTTTTGTTTACGCTGCCTTTGTTTATCATTCATTTTAATAAAATTAAGCGCGCGGAAATAAAATATTACTGTGCTGTTGGGTTTTTTGGTAGTGGATTGCCTGCATTTTGTTTCACTTATGCGCAAACGCATATCGACAGTGGAATTACCGGTGTATTAAACTCGCTCACACCTGTTTTTACTTTTGTGATCGGTGTATTGTTATTCAGCATGCGTTTTGAGCGCAATAAGTTTATCGGTTTAGTGGTGGCGCTTACAGGTGCTATTGTGCTGGTGGTGTTTGATAAAACAGAAGGAGGGGAGAGTAATTTATTATATGCGCTGCCCTTATTTCTGGCCACGATGAGTTATGCGATGTCGGCAAACATCGTCAAGAAATATTTACAGGATGCTCATCCGCTTGCCTTAGGTGCGGTAGGATTTATGTTTATCGGCATTCCGGCCATAAGTTATCTATTCAGCACCGATTTTGTGGACCGCGCTTCTATTGACACCTTCCGTATCAGTTTCACGAGCATCATGGCCCTATCCTTTTTCGGAACCGTATTAGCGTCTATCGGCTACTACCTGCTCATCCAAAAAACCGATGCCATCTTTGGCAGTCTGGTCGCCTACCTCATCCCCATTGTAGCCATCATCGCCGGCACAGCAGACGGTGAAACACTCAAAGGCTACCACTTTATCGGTATGGCGTTTATTTTGATGGGGATATGGGTGATTAATAGGCGGGCTAAAATGCCATTGCAAAAAGTATAATGTGGCAATTGCGCCATGATTATACTTTTATTAACTATCTATTTCAGCATGATTCGAAATGCCCGCAAAACTGCTAACAGTATTGTTATTGGAAAAATACAACCAGACGACTAGAGAGTTTACTTTTTTATTGATGCTCACCTGATTTTCTCCGCAGACAGTTTGCCCTTTCAAATGAGCGTGGCATTTAGGTAGTAAACCTCAATTTGAAGGATTTTAATATTGGGAATTTCAAAAGTGTTATGCTCACCCAAACCGCTGTTTCTCCAAATTCAGCCATTCCAAAGCTGTGCCGTGAAGCAATCGTGCCTTGATCGAGTCGTCGTAAGGCATGGATTCAATGAGTTTGCCTGGATGATGTTCGCCGAGAGGGAATGGATAATCACTGCCGAGTGCCAATTGTCGCGGACCGAATAAGTCCAATATATAATTGAGCATTTGTTCGTCGTGTACCAGGGTGTCGATATAAAATTTATCCAGGTAAGTGCGAGGATTCACCTGATTGTCTACTGCTACCAGGTCGGGGCGGACATTGAATCCATGTTCAATTCGACCAATAGTAGCCGGAAAACTTCCACCACCATGAGCAAAGGCAACGCGTAGGTTGGGCAGACGTTCAAAAATGCCACCAAAGATCATCGAACAAATAGCCAGACTTGTTTCTGCAGGCATACCCACAAGCCAGGGCAGCCAGTATTTGTTCATTTTTTCTTTGCCCATCATATCCCATGGATGCACAAAAATGGCAGCACCCAGTTTTTCAGCAGCTTCAAAAAATGGAAATAATTCTTCTGCATTCAGATTCCAATCGTTCACATGCGATCCGATCTCGATGCCGGCTAATCCCAGCTCCTGAATACAACGTTCCATTTCCTGAATGCTTAACTCAGGATCCTGTAAAGGAACGGTACCCAATCCTACAAATCGCGTAGGATGCCGTGACACAACTTCTGCGATAAAATCATTTTGGAACCTGGAAGTTTCCAATGCGTTTTGGGCGTTTTTTTCCCAATAATGAAACATTACGGGTATAGCACTGAGCACTTGCACATGCACACCGGTGGTATCGCAATCTTCTATGCGCACAGCACCGTCCCAACAATTGCTTTTAATTTCACGAAAAAATTTGTCCCCCTGCATCATCCGCGCACATCCGGGGCAATGATGGTCAAGATGAATATATCTGTTATCCAGAAATTTTTCACTCCATTTCGGCAGGTGCTCTGGGATGATGTGGGTGTGGATGTCGATTTTAAGCATAGGTGGTAAAAGGAACACGGGTTTGACGGATCAAAGGAATGTACACGGGTTCATTTGAATTTATTTTCAAAAATCTTGCGTTTGAATACGGGGGTGGTACCGAAATTCAATAAGAGGCCAACCTCGTGTTGTGTGGCTTTTAAATAATTTAATAATTGATGCTCATGTTCTTCGCACAATGCTGAAGCCGCTTTGTTTTCAATGATAATCAAATCATTTACAACCATATCTGCCACATAATATCCCACTTCGATTCCATTATAAAACACCTTTATTGATTTTTGCGTTTCAACGATCAGTCCGCACTTTTCCAATTCGATCTTTAATGCGTTCTCGTAGACTTTCTCCAAAAAGCCATAACCCAGTACATTATAAACCGTATAGAATGATTGAATGATTTTTTTACTTATCTCGGAATGTAAAAAATCCGTTTTAATTTGTTTCATCAGTTAAATCAGTGTTCCTTTTTTATTACACAATATCATCCCCCCGACACTGATCATTGCAATC
>JAYRVB010000345.1:0-2897 GCA_041918775.1 Chitinophagales bacterium | reverse complement strand
ATCAGCTTCAGTGCAGTCTTGATGATCGACAAAGTACGTAAACCAAGGAAGTCCATCTTGATCACACCGGCACTTTCGATCACTTCGCCTTCGAATTGGGTAACGTATAATTCAGAATCCTTGGCAACAGCAACCGGTAGCAGTTCGGTAAGGTCTTTAGGTGCAATGATCAATCCTGCTGCGTGCACACCGGTATTGCGTACAGATCCTTCCAATACCAGTGCCTCTTTGATAATATTACTGCGCATATCCTTCACATCCTCATAGATACTGCGCAAGGCTTTTGCATTGGCCATCTCATCAGGTGTGAGGTTCTCCTTTTCAGCCAGGCTTCCATCACCTGTTAGTGGTGCCTGTATCAAACGCTTCAATGAAATACCCGGACGTTCAGGCACCAGCTTTGAAAGCGCATTGCTATCGGCGATAGGCAGATCCAACACCCTGGCCACATCCTTGATACTGGTTTTCGCAGCCATCGTGCCATAGGTGATCAATTGCGCTACCTGGTTCTTGCCATATTTATCTACCACATAATCGATCACCTTTTGGCGACCATCATCATCAAAATCGGTATCGATATCGGGCATCGACTTACGATCGGGATTCAGGAAACGCTCGAACAGCAATTTATACTTGATGGGATCGATATTGGTGATACCGATACAATAGGCCACCACAGAACCTGCGGCTGAACCGCGACCAGGGCCGACAAATACCCCCAGATCGCGCCCGGCGCGAATGAAGTCCATTACGATCAAAAAGTACCCGGCAAAACCCATGGTTTTGATCGTGAACAATTCGAAGTTGATCCGTTCTTCAGTATCTGCATCAAGGCTGCCATATCTTTTATGCGCACCTTCCATGGTGAGGTGCCTGAGATACTCCCATTGGTTCAATGCATCATCGCCATGAATCTTAAACGCTTCCGGTATCGGAAAAGCGGGTAATAATATATCGCGTTTGAGGTCGAGCAGTTCTACTTTGTCGACAATCTCATTCGTATTATCCAATGCCTGTGGTACATCACTGAACAGCTTCGACATTTCTGCCTGCGTCTTGAAATAAAACTGGTCATTGTAAAAAGCAAAGCGCTTCCCTTTAATGATCATATCATCATCCCCAAAATCTTTCATCTTCGGGGTAGCCTGCTTTTCGCCGGTATTAATGCACAGAAGAATATCATGTGCATTGGCGTCCTGCTGATCTACATAGTGCGCATCATTGGTGGCGATCACTTTTACCTGATATTTTTCCGCCAACTCCAACAGGATGGCATTCAGGGTTTCCTGTTCAGGGATATCGTGACGCTGTAACTCGATATAATAATCTTCGCCAAAAATATCCAGCCACCATTTAAACACTTTCTCCCCTTCTTCCCTACCCTTTTTCAGAATGGTTCGGGGCACTTCTGCTGCAAGGCAACAGGTAGTGGCAATTAAACCTTCGTGATATTTTTCGATCAGTGTTTTATCAATCCGTGGGTACTTTCCATACATACCCTCCATGTACCCAAGCGAGCACATCTTCACCAGGTTCTTGTACCCGGTTTCATTCTTTGCCAAAAGCACCTGATGATATCGTATATCTTTCTCCTCTCTCGAAAATTGCTTGCGAGTGCGATCAGCCACTAAATAAAATTCACAGCCTACAATAGGCTTAACCTTCACCTTCCCATCTTCCCCTTTATGCTTATATGCTTCCGCCACAAACTGAAAGGCGCCAAACATATTTCCATGGTCGGTGATCGCCAGTGCCGGCATACCATCAGCAGCCGCTTTTTTATACAGCCGGCCAATATCACTTGCTCCATCGAGCAGTGAAAACATGGTATGGTTATGCAGGTGGGAGAACTTCGACATAGCAGGAGCTAAATTAAGGCTTAAGGCACCATATACCCCCGCCAGTTTCTCACGTCTGTTAATAAAAAAGCACCCTTAAAATTGGAAATAAATAAACGGCTGCATATCAGCGCTCACGGCTTGATATATTAAAAATACGATACCTACACACAGCAGAACCATAAGCGGTAAAGGGCGTGTGGCGAACCAATTGCGGTAGCGCACCTTGGCAGATTCGGGGATCCAATGGATAGCATAACCGATAGCCATCACCCACATCACTGCGGCGTAACCGGAAAGCACCTTCCAAAAGAGTTCTCCACCAAAATGGTGCGTGATACGGTCGAACACCGACCCTACGGTCTCCATATCGGCACTTCTGAACCAGATACGGGTAAAGCTGATAAATACCAGGGTGATCAGGATGGCAAGTGCCCTGTAAATCTTGCTGGATACGACAGCGTTGCTGAAGGGATTTATTCGCTCCCAACCCTTATGTATCATCAGGCCAACTCCATTCAGGAATCCCCAGGTGATAAACATCCAGCTGCTGCCATGCCACAAGCCACCCAATAACATGGTAAGTAATAAGTTGATATTGGTGTTAACCGAGTGGCGGAATTTTGGGGAATAATAGGCTGCTATGATCAAGGCAATGGCAACAATCGACAATTTCCAAAACAAGGTAAGATCTCCTGTAAGCAGAACCACTACAAAGGTCAGCACAGAAATGGCTACATATGAACCAATAGTGCCTTTGCGGTTTCCACCGAGAGGGATATAGAGATACTCTTTCAACCAACTACTCAGAGATATATGCCAGCGCTTCCAAAACTCACTTGTACTGGTAGCCTTGTAAGGCGAAAGAAAATTGGTTTTTAATCTGAATCCCAACAACAACGCTATACCAATCGCAATGTCTGTATAACCACTGAAGTCAGCATATATCTGCAGCGAATAGCCAAAAATACCGAACACGACTTCCAAGCCGCTATAATATCCGGGGTGGTCGAAGATGCGATCGACATAATTCACTCCGAGATAATCAGCCATGATCTT
>JAYRVB010000344.1:0-4056 GCA_041918775.1 Chitinophagales bacterium | reverse complement strand
TTGTTTTCAACGATGATGTCTTTGCCGCCGTCTACATAAATACCTGCTGCAAATCCTCCGCCATAAATGGAATTGGCATTGGTCACCACATTGTTTTTACACACACCATTGCGTGCAAAGTTGACTGCATCGTTTGTGTTTACCCAGTCTTCACCGCCTATCATGACAATGCCAATATTGTTGATGTCAGTGAGGGTGTTGTTGGATATTTCAAACCCGTCAACATTGCCATTTACTGCAATGGCTTCACTTGGTGCCGGGGCGATATTGCTCAGGGTGTTTCCGCTGATCAATACATGCGTATAGGCAATGGTGGTATTGGAACCTACAAAAAGAATGCCTACGGCATTACTTCCCAAAAGGTCATGCATGTGGTTATTAATGATCTGAATGCTGTCGCCCCTTCCTTCGCATAAAATGGCATAACTATCGTTGCAATCTGTATTGTAAAATGTGCAATTGCGAATGATGATATTGCTGCAATTTCCATACACGTTGATAATGGGTTGATATACCCCATTGTGATTCGTAAATTGTAAACCATCAATGGTGATATGATTCCTGTTTTCAATGGACATAAGGGCCTGCCCATTGCCTACCGTACTTCCATCAATGATCACTACATCTTCGAGGTAGTTTTGTAAGGTGATCGCCTGCCCGGTAACGCCTCCATCGGTCCAGGTGATCTTGCCGGTATAGGTGCCGGCCATTAGATTAATGATGTCGCCATCATTCGACTGATTTATTGCGAAATTGATCGTTTGCCAGGGTGATGCCACGGAGGTGCCGCTATTGGCATTGCTGCCGGTGGGACTAACAAAATATTCAGCTGCGTGCAGGGTGCTGCAAGCCAGCAGGTACAATAACATGCAACAGTTTCGCATACAACAAATGTAGTGGTTTCTCCTAAATGGCTATGTGTGCACTTCAATAGTGTATTGGCGGCGCAGATACTCATTCGATATCAGAACACACAGCGCTCACCATTTTTCGATAACCACTCTTCTGCCAATCGGTAGCCCGGCATAGCCTTTTCCACCAGTGCCCAAAAGCGATGCGAGTGATTGTGCTCGATCAGGTGCGCGAGTTCATGGATCAATACATAATCGATCACTTCCGGTGGTGCAAATAATAAGCGCACACTGATATTGATGCTGCCATCCACGGCACAACTTCCCCAGTTGCTCACATTGTCGCGGAGCCGGAGTTTTTTGATCGGGCGTTTAAAGTGGATATCGTTGAGTTCCTGCACACGCTGCGCGATCTTCGGTTGAAATTCATTACCGATGAGGCGACTCACCAGGTAACTCTTATGTTTCTGTTCCTGCTTTGGCGACATGCCTTTGCTGATCTGTAAGGTCAGTATATCATTTTTCAGGGCGCCGCTGCTTGATTTTTCGTTGTCGATGTATTGTAGTCGGATCAAAAATTCGCGACCCATGATCTTCAGTGTGTCGCCATCGCGATACTGACGAAATGGGGCCGGGCGATGATGCCAGCCATTGCGCGCAATATATTGCTTCGCCCAATCCAGCAATTGCATCTCCTGATCAAAACGCTCGTGTTCCGGCATGTATCTCGACAAGCGTATATGTATACCTTTTTGTCCGATACTCGCACGACAATCCATTCTGTTTTCCAGATACACGAATACCGTAAAACTTTTCTCACCCACAATGAGGGCGTATTGTTTTTGGATATTGTTTTGTTTCGTGCTTTTCGGCATGATCCATGCAAAATTCAGGAGGCAAATTTACATGCAATTGGGAATAAGATGCCCGATAGCAATCGGAACACCACTCACCTTTTTTCACGCAAAGGCGCGAAGAAATGCAAACTCACCACTCACCCCTTAATGCGCCTCATAGTCCTTCAATTTCCCCTCCACTTCCTTCACCTTCGCATCCTGCTTGCCGATCTCTTCTTTTTTGTTTTTTTGATCAGTGGCATTTTGTTCCAGTCCTGCTTTTGCATTTTTGATGGTTTCCTCGCAGTCGGCGATATCGTCGTTCAATTGTTTTTGTTTTTTCTCGAGGTCGGCCTGCTCGTCATTGCGTTTCTCCAGGTCTTTTTTTGCTGCGGCCAGTTCTTCTTCAATTTTTATTTTTTCTATACGCCAGGCAAATTTGGTCATTACTTTTTTACATTGTTCTACCGAGGCCGCATCCGTGCTTGAGGAGATGAATAATCCGTCTTTTTCAAAAAATCCGGTCACCTTAAGTCCCTCTTTACTTTCGAGAAAATAGAAATATACATTCGTTGGTGTTTCAGAAAACCCGGCGCCGGTAAAGCTGCTGATCATCAGTTCATGTTTACCACTTTCTTTGATCTCGGGTTTTTTTTGCTGATCGCCTGCCCAGGTGCGCAATGCCTTCATAGCATCTTTTTCTGTAGTGCCGCTCAGGGTAATGGAATATCCGGTGCGATCGCCCAGGCTCATGGTTTGCACCTGTTCGGTAACGGTTACGGATATTTGGGCCATGGCGCTAGAAAGCGTAAAAAGGATGGCCATCACGGTCAGGGTATAGATCTTTTTCATATAGGTGATTTTATTCCGGCTCTTGGGCATCAAAAGCCATGCCTAAAGTTCGGGTATTTTCTTTTTGTGATGGGTATAATTTTTCCCTTTAACCTGTTTTTTTATTTTTACCTTTAATCGAATCTCTCATTCAGATCATTCTCTGCGTATGCAAAAACTCATCGCATTTTCCATATTCACGCTAACAACTGTTCATGCAGTTTTTGGTCAGGCCGAAGAAACTTCATTCAGCGCCACTGGTCGCGGCGGCACTGCCACTTCATTTGTTACCGACTATCAGGCAATAGGCATTAATCCCGCCAACCTGGGTTTCGATAACAAGTACGGATTTGCCATCGGTATCGGCGAAGTCGGTTATGGGGCATTTTCTGATGCACTCTTGCGAGATGATGTGCGGGGTATTCTCTTCAATAGTGATTCTATCACTCCTGAAGACCAACAGTTACTCGCAAAAGAATTTCTGGATGCCGGCATTACCATGAACGTGGATGTGATGCCCGTAGGTTTCAGTATTCGCCTCCCGAAAATCGGCACCTTTGGCTTCGCGGTAAAAGGAAATATGGCATACCATACACGCTTTTCCGGACAAGCGGCTAATATCGTTTGGGAAGGATATAATTACGAAGAGTATATCGATACCGTGATTTACGATGGCACTACGTTCTACGGAATTGCATACGAACCGCTGAGCATTGGTGAGTTATTCGAAGACACTGAAATTTCGCTGAGTATCAATACCGAATTTAATGTGGCCTGGGGAAGAAAATTGTTCGGAAGCGAAGAGTCGGTAAGTGTGTACGGCGGTTTTGGGTATAAGTATATTCTCGGACTCGCCTACATGGACCTCAATTCCGAAAACGGCGAATTTACCGGACGTGCTGCCTTGGGTTTAGATATGCTTGACCTGGATCCTGATGAAACGCCATTCCAGGTCAGCACAAATCCTTATGAACCGGTAGGCACAGGACACGGTTTCGATCTGGGTTTGAGCCTGAAAATTCAGGACGGACTCACCTTTGGCGTTTCTTTGGTTGATATCGGTAGCGTAACCTACACCACAAATGTCCTCACCATCTATAATCATGTGCTCGACACCATCGCGTTCAGCGGACTTACTACCACTGACCCGCTCGAGCTGATCAGTCAGATGCTCGGCGATGTGCCACTGTTTTCATATTCAGGGGATGAGCAATTTACCGTTTCGCTGCCAACCAAGCTTCGGATGGGTGGTTCGGTAAAGCTTTCTGATGCCCTGGATATCGGCCTCGACGCCGTATTTCCTGTCAACACGGTTGCCGGAAACCTGACCACACCGGTGCTGGGTATGGGTGCGCAATTGAAATTGTTGAAAGTGGTGCGCCTGTCTGCCGGTATTTCAGCAGGTGGTGGCTATGCCTATAATATTCCAGCCGGTATCGGGTTCGATTTCGGATTATGGGAAGCGGGTATCGCCAGTCGCGATATCGTGACCTGGTTCGGGGAGGAAAGCCCAACCGTGTCATTTGCCTTCGGATTCC
>JAYRVB010000343.1:0-5077 GCA_041918775.1 Chitinophagales bacterium | reverse complement strand
ATGGTGATGTGATGTGCACATAGACGCAACACCTCATCTGAAATCCCATGCGACTCGCTGCCGATCACCAATACACCTTGTTGAGTAAACGGTGTTTGTCGCAGATCATTTCCGCCTAATACCGCTGCATATTTCGGTAGCGTAACTGCAGGCAACCAGTTAACGAGATCTGTATACACCACCTTCGACCGGAAAATGGCCCCCATCGTACTTTGGATCACTTTGGGATTATATAATTCAACACAGGATGCACTGCATACCACAGTTGAAAATCCAAACCAGTCGGCAGTGCGAAGAATGGTACCGAAATTTCCGGGATCGCGAATATCGTCTAATACCAGTATCCATCCACTACCGGTGTCTACATCCTCCAGTTGAACCACGCGCTTCTTTACGAGCGCTAATACTGGTTGCGGAGTGGATAAACTGGAAATTTTCGCCATCTCCTGCTCGGTCACTTCAGCAACAGGGAGTTCCTCCGGCAGGCTACCCGCATGTGCACGCATCCAGTCATTTGTAGCAATAAGCAGGTCAGGGACCACGTTTTCCAACAAGGCTTCGGTGACTAACTTATCGCCCTCAATCACAAAATCACCATAATTTTGGCGATATTTTTTTAGCTTCAAGCCCTGAAGATGTTTGATCTGCGCTTTTGTCAACATAGCCGGTTACGCGACCTTATGCTCCCCTGCATCGCAGTGCTGGCATTGATAGTCGCAGGATGCAATTCTACTAAATATCTGCAAGAAGACAGCTATCTCTATAAAGGCAGTGAGGTGCATTTTACCGGGGTGCGTGGTAACGACCTGGATACCATATGGATGGCTGAGGAGTTGCTCGATCTCAGTAAAATGAAAACCAATGAGAAACTGCTTGGTATCTTTCCACTTAAAACCTGGTTGTATACCCTGGGAGATACAGCCATAGATCATTACATCAAATATCAGGAGGTTAACGACACACGCTTTTTTTTCTTTTTTGATTACGACACCCTCCTCAGGAATATTCCACCTCTGGCAAACCCAAAAAGCAATTTTCGCACCTGGTTGACCAAAAATGCCGGTGAAGCACCTCAGATACTCGATACCACCATCGCCGAAGAAACAGCTATCCGCATGAGTAACTGGTTATACAACCGCGGTTACTTTTACAATGCAACGGAAAGTGCTTATCTATTCGATACAAAAAAGCAAAGTGGCGAAGTGGTGTATACCATCGACCTCGGGCAATTGTACCGCATGCGCAATGTCTATTACGAGATCGAGGACAAAACGATGGCTGCGCGCATTGCAGGTATTAAAACAGCAAGCGCACTGAGACCGGGCAAACCCATCGACGTGGATCTGCTTAAAGAGGAACGCAATCGCATCAGCTACAATTTGCGCAATTCCGGTTATTATACCTTTCAGAAAGAGTATGTGTATTTTGAAGTAGATACCGCTTCCGGTTTTGATTCGCTGGATATTTACGTGCGGGTTTCTGCGCCTGCCGGCGATAGTGTGCATCATCCTTATCGCATCAGATCGATCACGGTGTTACCAAATGCCGCAACAGATTATCAACCTGGAATGCCTTATGGCAATGACTTGCATTTTGTTGACAGCACGAGATCCATCCTCAGGTCAAAAGCAACGCAGATCGAAATGTATGCGAAGCTGGATACTTCAGACGCGAGCAAACAACAATATGCTTTATATAAACAAAATCCCAGAAAATACACCGATCAGACCTTAGTGTTTTATCTTGAACGCGATACCCTGAGCAATCCCTATTTTAAGGTCACCTCCTCAGGCAAAGTACGCGCCATTAAAGGAAACAGGGTGCGCTCTGATTACTTTCTGGTGAACACGCCCGGCGATTTTAATCAAAAAGCGATCGCCGATAATATTTTCTTTAATCCGGGAAGTTATTATTCAGATTCACTGATCCAAAAGACAGTTGCTTCCTTTTCTTCCCTCGGCATTTTTAAATATGTAACCATACAGGCAGAGGAGGTCAACGACTCGTTAAAATATATTCAGGAATTAAACCTGATGTTGCGATTAGACCCGCTTCCCTCAAAAACCTTCTCGTACGAATTAAATGCCAACACAACGAGTGATTACCTATTAGGTAATGCCATTAATCTGACCTATACACACAAAAATTTATTCCATCGCCTTGATCAGTTAAAAGTGAGCTTAAAGGCCGGTATTGAAACACAGCTCGCAGGTGAACTCACTTATATCAACACCTCCGAACTCAACGCCGGTATAGGTTTAACCCTGCCGGAATTTATGTGGCCCATCCCACTGGAAGTGCCAAAACGCTATTTCCCGAAAACGAATCTGCGACTCAACTTCAATTACATAGACCAGATCAACAACTTCACCCTGCTCAACACCTCCTTTGAGTATGAATTTGTGGCTTATGAAAATACCAAGAAAAACAACGCACAAAAACAACATATCGTAAAAGGGCCGATCCCAACACTGAACCTTGTCCGTGTGCCAAGCATTTCTGACGCCTTCCAGTTAGAATTGGAGACCAACCCACTGCTTCGACAAAGCTTTGAAGAAGTATTCATCATGGGGTATGGCTACACCTTCTTATACAATACGCGACCAGCAGCAAATCATGTATTTGACCAGTACCTGCGTGCAAGTACCGAGATCAACCTACCCTTTAGCGATTTTTGGCGTGTAGATGCCGACTATCGTTTGTATACCAATATCAATAAAGCCAACCGCATCGTATTCAGGGCAGCTACAGGTTTTGCCATCCCGCTCAACACCAGTAACGGAGAAGCTTTCGACACCCGAGTGATCCCTTACGTAAAACAATTCTTCACAGGGGGAGCCTACAGTATTCGTGCATTTACCGTACGTAAACTCGGGCCCGGAGGTTTTGTCGCTTATGATACCACATCGGCAGTCCGCATCGACCAGGTAGCAGATCTCAAATTGGAAACCAATTTTGAATATCGTTTCGACATCATTTCGATGCTCGAAGGTGCGGTATTCGTTGACATTGGCAATACCTTTACGCGTAAGGATGAAGCATTTCGACCCTATGCACGATTTAACATCCGCGATTTTTATAAGCTGGTAGCAGTAGGTCCCGGTGTTGGCCTGCGATTGGATTTTTCGTATTTCGTTTTGCGCGTGGATGCCGCCTACCCATTGTATGATCCGGCCATTGATGGCCCTTACAGAGACATCGTGTTACAGGATTATCTGGAAGCAGGATTTGAAATTCCGAAAAAGCAGGTGGCCATTAATCTAGCGATCGGTTATCCGTTCTGAAACCTGTGGTGGAATTGCGTACTTCCGGTGCAGGTTTACAGATAGTGATCTCCTCCCGCTGACGTCCGATCTGTGCCGGAACAGGTTCAGCAGCTTTGCGCGCGGGGCCCAGGTTTTGCGAGCCCTCTGCGCACACATGGCAGTAAAGTTTTTTCGCTTTCATAGCTCGCTTTTTTTAAGTGATGTAATCTCATCTGTATTTCCATAATAAAATACCGTGCCAATTCCACGGAACGCGTATCAGACGGGTGTCATTTTTATCGCCTTCATGCACCAAAACAGGCGATGTATACGTATTTTAGAGGTAATTTTGTGTGTATGACTAAACTCCTCAGTGCTGTTGTTTTCGGCTTATGGGCAACTCTGGTGCCTGATATTTCTGCACAAACGTATGTATTCAACTATCAGGTACCTGTTCAGGAAGCGGGTATTGATTACGCTAACCCATTTGCGGGCGGTGTAAATAATCCGCAGTTCTCTCCTATCGATATCGACAGAGATGGCGACAAAGATTTGTTCGCCTTTGACCGCGCCGGAAATGTGCCTATGGTTTTTTTATATGATGCAGGTAAGTATACTTACTGGTATCAATACACAGCAATATTTCCACCATTGCAGGACTGGGCCGTATTGATCGATTATAATTGCGATGGACTGGAGGATATCATCACTGCTTTTGACACAGGCATAAAAACATACAAAGCGAACTGGACAGGTTTTAATTTCGAGTATGTAGAGGATGTAGCTAAACTTACTTTCTTTGAAGCCGGATTTTTCTTTGACCTTCCGGTCGGCTACATTGATATACCCGGTTTTGCAGACCTGGATTTTGATGGTGATATCGACATATTAACTTTTAATATGACCGGCGGCGTTGTCGATCATTTTAAAAATCGCGCAATAGAAAATGGTTTACCTTGCGGCACTTGGGATCTCGAACATATCAATGGTTGCTGGGGAAATTTTTATGAATCGGGCATCACCTACTCAGTCGACCTCGATTATACCTGTAAAGGCGTCACAGCCGCTCGCGAAGGTGTACATGCCGGTTCTACATTCCTCATATTTGACGAAGACGCTGATGAAGATATGGACCTGGTACTGGGCGACCTGGCTTTTGGTGTGCTCAACAGACTGGTAAATGGTGGAGATAAATTTGATGCGCATATTGTTGATCAGGATACTACCTTCCCTTCATACGACAAACCATACGAACTCCCCTTATTTCCGGCCACATTCTTATATGATGTCGACCACGATGGCGTTGATGATATGCTGGTGAGTCCCAACAGTGTGAATGGCAGTGATACCCGAAAAAATGTATGGTATTATAAAAATGTGTCAGCGGACGAAACGTATGTGTTCGACTACCAGACCGATACGTTTTTAGTGCAAACCATGATCGACCTTGGTGATGGGGCTTATCCTGTATTTTTTGATCATAATAATGATGGATTGCAGGACATTATTGTAGGAAATCATAGTTATTATAATGATGGTGACCAGGTGGCACAGCTCGCTCTTTTTGAAAATATTGGCACGGCCACAGCACCTGCCTATGATCTGGTGGATAGAAACTATGCCGGACTTGCTGATTTTGGCTTCAACGCGATCAGCCCGGCTTTCAGCGATCTGGATGGCGATGGTGATCAGGACATGCTCATTGGTGAAGAAGAAGGATTTGTGCATTTCTTTAAGAATATCGCTCCGCCCGATGATCCGGCGAATTTCATTTTATTTGGTGCTAATTATCAGGGTATTGATCCCGGACAAAATTCAACACCACAATTTGT
>JAYRVB010000342.1:0-3690 GCA_041918775.1 Chitinophagales bacterium | reverse complement strand
ATCCATGTGGTTCATCGTAAATTTTTTCAACCAGGGGCTGATGGCTTTCAGCTTATGCCCCGCATGCACGATACCAAAGAACCAGCCCGGGTGATCGACGGTGGTTTTAAAGAGATGTCGACCCCACCATGGATACACCGCGATATTGTACATCCTGTTGGTGCGAATACCATCGCTGGCCAGCAGCCACAACACTTCAACGCGGTCGGCAAAAAATTTGGTGGCGTACATAGCACATTTTCCGCCCATGCTGAAGCCCAACAGGTCAAAAGTGCTTACCTGTATGCGATCAAGCAGCAGCAGGAGGATATCATGCAGGTCGGCGGTGCTAAAATGCGCAGTTTCGCGCCACATAGTATTGCCGTGATAGGGCAGGTCGAGGGCGTACACTGTATAGGTAGACGCCAGGGCGGGTTCGAGTGCCAGGAATGCCGATCCTGATTCTCCGAACCCATGAAAGGCAAGCAGGGTGCGGCTTCCATGCCCAAATACTACAACATGGATATCAGAATTTTTATATGTCAGGCGTATGGCATGCGACATCACACAAAGGTAGTGGCTAATTGCGGCACGCCGAGGGAGGCTATTTATCAATATCTGCCAACATCCTGTTGATAAACTGAAAATCGATAAAAAAGACAGGTGATGTACCGTATATTTGCACCCTGAAATGCACTTTCAGGCCGAACATCACTCTTTCCTCTGTTCATACGGCCGTTTTATTTTTCTTACTGAAACCTTTCCTGTAATTTATGCCAAAGGATACATCCATTAAGCACGTATTGATCATAGGTTCGGGTCCGATCATCATCGGCCAGGCCTGCGAATTTGACTACTCCGGATCACAGGCGAGCCGCAGTTTGCGCGAAGAGGACATTCGCGTGTCGCTGATCAATTCAAATCCGGCTACGATTATGACCGATCCGGTAACAGCGGATCAAATTTATTTATGGCCATTGAATACGGCTTCGCTGGAAAAGATCCTGCAGGAAAACATTGACAAAGGCACACCGATAGATGCCATATTGCCTACCATGGGCGGTCAAACAGCCCTAAATCTTGCTAAGGAGGCTCATGAACTGGGGATATGGGAGAAGTATCACACCCGACTGATCGGGGTAGATATTGAAGCTATCGATCGCGCGGAGAATCGCGAATTGTTTCGACAATTGATGGTAGAGTTGGGCGTAGGTGTTGCACCAAGTCATGTGGCCAATAGTTTTCTGGAAGGAAAGGAATATGCGCAACAGATCGGATTTCCGCTGGTGATCAGGCCTTCCTTCACCTTAGGTGGAACCGGTGGTGGTTTTGTAAAATCTAAGGATGAACTGGATGCTGCGTTGATGCGCGGACTCACTGCTTCGCCAACACATGAGGTATTGGTAGAAAAGGCGGTGCTAGGATGGAAAGAATATGAGTTGGAATTGCTCCGCGATTCGAATGATAATGTGGTGATCATCTGTGTGGTAGAAAACCTCGACCCGATGGGTGTGCATACCGGAGATTCGATCACGGTAGCACCGGCGATGACACTGAGTGATACCTGCTATCAGCACATGCGCAATCTGGCGATCATGATGATGCGTGCGATGGGAAATTTTGCCGGAGGATGTAATGTGCAATTTGCACAGGATCCATATACAGAAAACCTTATAGCCATTGAGATCAATCCACGTGTTTCGCGCTCGTCGGCATTAGCATCAAAGGCGACCGGATATCCGATCGCTAAAATTGCTGCCAAGCTGGCTATCGGCTATAACCTGGATGAACTCAACAATCAGATCACGAAATCTACCTCAGCGTATTTTGAGCCGGCACTTGATTATGTGGTGGTGAAGATGCCAAGATGGAATTTTGATAAATTTCCGGGCGCCGATGATACACTTGGTCTGCAAATGAAAAGCGTAGGCGAGGTGATGAGTATTGGTCGCAGTTTTCAGGAAGCGCTGCAAAAAGCGTGTCAGAGTCTTGAAAACAATAAGATCGGATTAGGTGGGGAGAAAGGATTTTACAAATCTTCACAAGAGATCATCGACAGTTTAGCGAAACCACACTGGGACAGAATATTCAACATCAAAAAAGCGATGGATCTTGGTGTTCCGGTTCGGACCATACACAATCAGAGTTTGATCGATCCATGGTTCCTGATGCAGATACAGGATCTGGTGAAGATCGAAAAAGAAATGCGGAGGTATCAATTAAACAATATACCGCGCAAATTATTACTGGAGATCAAGCAAAAAGGATATAGCGATATTCAGATCGCAAACAATCTGGGTTGCACAGAAGAGGAAGTATATACACATAGAAGAAGCCTGGGCATCAAACGCACCTATAAACTGGTGGATACCTGCGCAGCCGAGTTTGAAGCAAAAACACCTTACTACTACTCTACCTTTGAAGATGAGAATGAAAGCAAGGTGAGCGACAGAAAAAAAGTAATCGTGTTAGGCAGCGGTCCGAACCGCATTGGTCAGGGAATCGAATTTGATTATTGTTGTGTGCATGGTGTATTGGCGATCAAAGATTGCGGATATGAAGCCATCATGGTGAACTGTAATCCGGAAACTGTATCCACAGACTTTGACATTGCCGATAAATTATATTTTGAACCGGTGTTCTGGGAGCATCTGTGGGAACTGATCGAACATGAACAGCCGGAAGGCGTGATCGTGCAATTAGGTGGTCAGACTGCATTAAAACTTGCCAAGCAATTGCATGAGCGTGGTATACGCATCATAGGTACATCTTATGACAACATGGATATTGCCGAAGACCGTGGCAGATTCTCTGACCTTTTAAAAGAACTGGGCATCCCCTATCCGGAATACGGTGCAGCCACTACGGTAGAAGAAGCTATTGAAGTAGCGCATCGCATTGGATATCCGGTATTGGTTCGTCCGAGTTATGTATTGGGTGGACAAAGAATGCGCATTGTGATCAACGATGAAGAACTTGAGCGTTCGGTGATCGGCATCTTAAAACATTTTCCGGACAACAGGATTTTGATCGATCATTTCCTTGATCGTGCAGAAGAGGCAGAAATTGATGCCATTTGTGATGGTGATCAGGTGCATGTGATGGGCATCATGGAGCACATAGAACCGGCGGGTATCCACAGTGGCGACTCGAGTGCAGTATTGCCGCCGTTCAATTTAAGTGAACGTGTGTTGGAACAAATGCGCGCTTATACAGAAAAGATCGCTTTTGCACTTGATATTCGCGGATTGATCAATATCCAATTCGCCATTAAGAATGAGCGTGTGTATGTGATCGAAGCAAACCCAAGAGCATCGCGCACCACGCCGTTCATTGCAAAGGCTTATCAAATACCATATCTGAATATTGCCACTAAGGTGATGTTAGGCGAAAACAAACTTAAAGACTTCACATTCGAAAAGAAACTGAGTGGTTATGCTATCAAGGAACCGGTGTTCAGCTTCGAGAAGTTTCCAAATGTAAACAAAGAACTCGGCCCTGAAATGAAATCGACAGGAGAAGCGATACGGTTTATTGCAGATTTGCAGGATCCGTTCTTTAGGGAGATGTATTCGAAGAAGTCGATGTTTTTGTCGAGATGAGGGTTGGGGGTTGAGGGTTGTAGGTTGAGGGTTGTAGGTTGAGGGTTGTAGGTTGAGGGTTGTAGGTTGAGGGTTGTAGGTTGAGGGTTGTAGGTTGAGGGTTGTAGGT
>JAYRVB010000341.1:0-5565 GCA_041918775.1 Chitinophagales bacterium | reverse complement strand
CTCCGGCGTTGCAGCAGGATTGTACTTGGTTGTTGTGAGCAATGGCGAATTGCGTTACAGCAGTGAGCTTGTTGTTGCGAGGTAGGGGTTGGGTTGAGGGTTGAGGGTTGGGGGTTGGGGGTTTAGGGTTGAGGGTTGAGGGTTGAGGGTTGAGGGTTGAGGGTTGAATGTTGAGGGTTGAGGGTTTAGGGTTGGGGGTTTAGGGTTGAGGGTTGAGGGTTAAGAGTTGGGGGTTGGAGGTTGTGCGTTGGGGGTAGTTTTATGCTATCAGAGGTGTGGTTGTGTTAGATGTGTTGATGTTTTTCATTTTTCATCTTTCATTTCTCATCGCCCAAAAACCCTTCTGCCAATCACCAGCAACATAGCCTCACATATCACACTTTTACCAAATGCCCTATAGTGCTCTTGGTTAATTATTTAATCCAGATCTCATCGCAAAAGATCCAGGATTTCCCTCCCTTGCCGGGGTGCCAATCGGGTACCGGGCCGGGGTTGTGGGCGCGAAAACGCAGAAAGCGTACTTCGGTTGGTGGGATATTTTGCAAAAATTGGGCTATTTCCTTACTGTCATATTCTTCCCCCGAAATAGAATTCCGAATTATGGTAAGTGTGGTGAAATTTTTTCCATCTGTTGATCCTTCTACTGTTAGCATAGCCGGCATCCAGATCCAGCTTCGGATGTCCTGTAAAAATTCTGCGCCCACGGTATCTATGTAGGTGTTTTTTCCGAGGTCAATTTGCAACAGCATGTCTTCTCCCCACCATCCCTGCCACATACCCGTGCGAAAATCGACACCACCGTGGAGTCCATCTACCAATGCTGCATCACCACCACCGGTGTACTGATTATTGTATTGCGTTATATATTCAACTGAAAAATGCTGTGGGATTTTTACAAATTTCGCCTTCACCACTGTACTTCCAACAAATTTGGCCTGATCAAAGGCTAAAGCATGAATGGTGCTGGTTTGGGTGATATCAAATGGTCCGGTATAGTCAACAAAAGGTCCTTGATTAATTCGGTAACGAAACACCTGATCATCTTCGCCATCGATAGAAATAGTAAGTGATTTTGTAAAAGTTGCCGATGATGCCAAAATAAGCGGAGCTTTCTCGACTTCGTAAAAGATCTGATCATTTGTATCGAACGAGCGCGATACATTATTTGAAGGCATAAGACCGGTCTCCAATTGTATAGAGCCCCCTTTTGCAATAGTACTATGTGCAATATGTAAAGCCTGAGTTGATTTCCCATTGAGTTTAACTCCATGCAGATATTTGTTAGGGCTCATCTGCTTGCCGTCAACAAGACTTAATATCTCAAATGTATTCTTTCCGGATTGAATAATTGCTTTTTCAAACATAGGGGTTACCAGGTCATACTCAGGCTTACCCGGACAAACGGCATATAAACCCAATGCGCTCATTACATACCAGGCGCTCATTTGACCACAATCTTCATTACCGATCAATCCATCAGGTGCATTTTTATAAAAATCGTTTCTGATGGTGTGCACCATTTCCTGCGTTTTATACGGCGCGTTGGTGTAATTATAGAGATAGGCGATATGGTGACTAGGTTCATTACCATGCGCATACTGGCCGATGAGTCCGGTGATATCGGCCTGTTGGCGTCCGGTGGTTTCTGATTGTGCTTTGAAGAGTGCATCCAGACGTTTTTCGAGCAGATCTTTTTGTTCAGTTGTGTTAATCTGCGTAAGGTATTGCGGATAAAAGAAGGCGTATTGCCAGCTATTTGCTTCTGTAAAGTTGAAATTCACTTCATACGGATCAAAGGGGGTATACCATCCGCCATTGGTACGTGGTTGCACAAAACCATCGGCATTGATGAGGTGCACAAAATTGGCGCCGCGTTGCAAGTATGTATTTGCCCGGTCATCGCCTAATTGCTGCGCGAATGTGCCAATACACCAATCATCGTACGCATATTCCAAAGTGCGCGAAACAGATTCCGGTTCTTCATTGCTTTCGATAAATCCTTTTTCATTGTAAGGGATCAAACCAAAAATGGAATCATTTGCACTATGGAGCATAGCTTCCAGTGCCAGCTTTGCATCAAATCCTCTGATACCTTTTGCATACGCATCTGCAATCACACTTACCGAGTGGTAGCCGATCATACATTCGGTTTCATTTGCACTAAGCTCCCATACGGGAAGTCGGCCGCCTTCCGCGTATTGATGCAGGAAGGTATTTATAAAATCACTCGTGCGTTCCGGTTCAATGATGGTGAGCAGCGGATGTAATGCCCTGAATGTATCCCAGAGTGAAAACACGGTGTATTGTGTGTGGTCAGGCGATGTATGTACGGCGCCGTCCATACCGCGATATCTTCCATCTGCATCTTCGAACACATAAGGCGCCAGCATGCAATGGTAGAGCGCGGTATAAAAGATCACGAGTTTATTGTCGGGGTCTTGCAAACTGCGTTTTTCCTCCGCCGGACTTTGAACGACTATTTTTTGCAAAGCGGTGTTCCAAAGTTGATCTGCCTGCTCGGCTACTTGTGTAAAATTCCAAGCAGGGTTTTCGGTTTGCATATTGTTCCATGCACCTGAGCAACTTACTGATGAGACGGCACATTTTACATATAAGGGCATATTTGCTTTTGGCCTGAAGCGGAAGAAACTTTTCAGTGCAGTGCCACTTACGATCTGTGGTTTAAAAAAATTGGCCGTTGTTTGTGACTGGCTTCCTTTATTATCTATTCCGGCAATGAAGAAGGGTTGAGAAAATTCGATGGCAAAATATACCCATTGGTCTCTTGCCCAGGAGGAAGAACGACGCAGGCCCTGTACTTTGGTTGGCGAAATGATTTCAATAAATGAGCCTTCCAAAAGTTTATCGCGATGCATCAGATCCAGTATGATATAGGCATCCTTATCTTTTGGAAATGTATACGCATGCATACCGGTTCTTGTAGTGGTGGTCAGTTCGGCGCGAATACTATCGTCTTCTAATAACACGCTATAATAACCGGGTTTCGCAATTTCGGTACTATGGTCAAAGGCAGATGCATATCCTTTAGTGACATCATTCTCCTGTATGTTCTGCATTTGCACTGTGCCCACGCCCGGCATGAGCAGAATATCGCAATAATCCGCTACACCTGTTCCACTGAGGTGGGTATGTGAAAATCCATAGATGATGGAGTCGCTGTAATGATATCCGCCGCAGCCATCCCAATCGTTGTATCCGTCGGGTCGTGTATCAGGGCTGAGCTGCACAGCGCCAAAAGGAACAGTAGCACCCGGCCAGGTATGTCCGTGCCCACCGGTGCCAATAAAAGGATTTACATATTGCGTCAGATTCTGGGCGTGCAATACCATAGAACTGCAGAAGAGAATGCACCAAAGACTTTTCATGCGATGAAGTTACGGAAATCAAAAAGATGCGCAAAGATTCAACAAAGTGCGGAAAAATTCCCCAACTTCTATTTTACATATGTTAAATATGCTAAAGGGAATTGCAGGCTTCACGGGGAGTTGTATATTTAGCACAAGATTTGCGTATTCAAAGCATACTCCGTGTAGCCACACACACTTGTAAGGCTAAAAAATAAGTATGCATCGCATTATTACCACGACGATCTTGTGTGTTGGAGTACACACAAGCCTTTTATTTGCACAAAAAGATTGTTCCAATGATCATTTAGGCATGATCCCGATCACAGATCTGGGCACTGATTATTTTCATGGATTGCAGGGTGGCCTGTATCCGGGCGGAAGTAATGTTCGACCAGCTGCGCATCTTGATGCGTGTATTGCGCATGTCAGCGCCATCGAACCAAAAGACGCAAGTGGGAATTTTGATGAAAATGGAAAGATCGTGATGTTGGGCATAGGTGCGAGCAATCCTATGACCGAATTTCAACGCTTCATCAATTTTTCTGAAGACTACGAACCGGTGAATGATCAGTTGGAAATTGTAAACGCCTGTGTAGGAGGTGTTGGCATACAGAAGATGTATGACATCACAGAAAATTACTGGGTGAATGTTGTCGGGCAATTAATGGATCTCGGTTTGAGCGTTGAACAGGTGCAGGTGGTTTGGATAGAGCAGGAAAATACGAGCGCATTTGATACCACATTCCCTGCAGCGCCGAATACCCTGGTGACTGATTTCAGATATTTATTGGAGGTGTTACGACAGCTTTTCCCGAATCTGCAAATTTGTTATGTATCTGCACGTGCGTATGCCGGATATGCAGATCCTGACGTGAATAGTGGCTTGTTGTATCCACGCGACTATTTCAATGGATGGGCAATCAAGTTTTTAGTAGAAAAAGTGATCAATCTTGCGCCGGGTTACATTACTGATGGCGCAGGTGCTAATATACCCATGGTTACCTGGGGCACCTATCACTGGTCGGATGGCAGCACTCCGAATGCCGATGGATTATTTCTGGATTGCGAGATCGATGTAGGCGAAGACGGCTTGCATTTATCCGGGATGGGAGAATACAAAATGGGGCAAAAGTTATTCGAGTTCTTTAAAACAGATGAAACTGCAGCTTATTGGTATCTCGATCAGGATTATTCCGGAATTGCTGACGGAAATGCATCTGCATCATTGAGCATCTACCCGAATCCTGCTCTGGGAGACCTCATAACGCTGAAGGGCGAGATGGTGAATGGCGCCTCGATCAATTATACCATTTATGATGTGCGTGGTGTACCGGTACTTTCCGGCAGTACCACACATACGATAGATATTCATCAGTTGCCCGCCGGAATGTTCATGCTTGAACTTACGCAAGGTAACACGCGCAGTATGCAGAAACTTATTCGATCATAACCCCTGTATTATTCCGTTCGTAATGACTGCCTGTTGGAAGTTTCACGAGACTTTCCCGACGGGCAGTTTTTTTTGACTTGCCGCAATTAGGATTTAGGTTGGTCTAAATCAATTCTTTCCAAATGAGGGATGCACTGCCCAGAATAGCGGCTTCACTTTCTTTTAAACCGGATGGCAGGATAGGTATCTTATTTTTATAGATAGGCAATAAATATGCTTCAAAGCTCTTAATGGTTGGCTTAAAAAGCATATCGCCGGCCTGAGCAAGACCGCCGAATAAGAATATTTTCTCAGGTCGTGTATAACACACAGAATTAGATAAGGCAAAGCCCAATATTTCGCCGGTGATCTGAAATGCTTCTAGCGCCATAGCATCGCCTTCATTAGCGCGCTTATATAATTCGGCACTATCGATCATATTTCCGATGCTGGTCCTAAAATCGTCGAGGTTCTTTTTGCGCAGCAGTTCGTAATAAGTCTTTACGATACCCGGGGCGCTCACGTATTGTTCCAGACATCCTCTTCTTCCGCAGGGGCATTCGCGTCCATTGCGATAAACAATGGTATGCCCCACCTCACCAGCCAGGCTGTCGTAACCGTAAGCGATGTTACCATTTACCACTATCCCACTTCCGAGTCCAGTGCCAAGTGTGATGAAAATAAAATCTTTCATACCCTTTGCCGCGCCAAAAAACATTTCGCCCAATGCAGCAGCTTTTGCATCATTGGTAAGTGCGACAGGGAGCT